>QJWJ01000171.1 GCA_003235365.1 Deltaproteobacteria bacterium | reverse complement strand
TGAGACATCAACGGGCACGTCAGGGTTTCCCTCTCCGACGACCATTCTTCCCAGGACGACCCCGGCTCGGGCGCGATGGCTCGTCTGAGCGCTGAGCGTCAGTCCGTCACCCCCCATGGGTCGAGCGCCACACACCGCTGCGCTGGGCTGCGATGAGCAATCGGTCGTAGTATTCGTGCCTTGCCAGCGTGCTGCCGTCGCCGATGATCACCAAGTAACGTTTGGCGCGGGTGATGGCGACGTTCGTTCGCCGCACGTCTTCGAGAAAGCCCAAGGTGCCGCTGTCGTTCGAGCGCACCAGATCGACGATCACCGCTTCTTTTTCCCGGCCTTGGAAGCCGTCGACACTGCCGATCTCGAGCCCAGCCGCGACGCCATCTGCAAGCAGCCGTCGCAGCAGCCGCACCTGCGCGCCGTAGGGTGTGATCGCCGCGATATCGGCCGCGGGTACGCCGCGCTCGAGCAAGCGGCGCACCTCCGCTGCCGTTCGGTGCGCCTGATCGGCATTGAACGTGCTCAGAGATTCCTCCTCGACTTGCTCCTCCCAACCCATGCCGGAACTATCCAAGAACAACCACGGCGAGCTGCGCTCCGCGTCCGGGCTCACCCCGTCGAGGTCCTCCAGCGAGCGATGGGCGACGCTCGCGTCGGCGACCAGGCGCCCCCCGTACATGCTGTCCGAAGGAAAGCGCAACAGCGCTTCAGACATTCGATACTGGACGTCCAACAGATGCGTCGCTTCGGCGGGGAAACGGTGACTGGCGCGTTCGAACAGCGTGGAGGATAGCCCTCGGCGCGCGGCGTCCGCATCGACGATGGTCGGCGGCAGTTGGCAGGGATCGCCTGCCAAGATACTGATCGGCGCTCGCTGCAGCGCGGCCAGAGCGATGGGATCGGCGGCCTGAGTGGCTTCATCCAACACGACGACGTCGAAGGTGGCGCTGCCCAACAGTTTGGAATCGGCTCCCGCAGCCGTCGTACAGACGATGTCGGCGCGGGCTAGCACACGCGCTCGCGCGTGTCGAAGGGATCGACGGGCATCGGCACTGAGCTGATTGGCTTGGGCGAGTAGAGCCCGACCCGAGCCACGACCACCGCCGTCGCGCGTCGTTCGATTGTGGAACTGCTCGCGCAGGGCGCGTGCCTCGGCCTGCCAGCGTCGCGCCATACGCGTGTCAGCCAGCTTCTCCATCTTGGCTTCAGAAGTGTATCCTCGCAGGTCTTCGGCGATGCGCGAGGAGTGACCGAGACGCAGCGGCTCCTGTCTGGCGGCAATCAGTTGTCGGGTCAAGTGATCAACCGCGGCGTTGCTGGCCGCGGTGACCAAGATGCGCCGCCCAGCGAACAGCTGTTGGCGAATGACCTCCACCAGCGTCCTGGTCTTGCCAGTACCTGGAGGGCCGTGAATGAGCGCGACCTGCTTTGCCCGCATGGCCAGCTCCACCGCTTGGCGCTGACTTGCGTTGAGCCCGGAGTCGAAGATCATCAACTCGGGCTCGGCGCCGAAGCTCGGATTGGCTTCACCGAAGAAGAGCTCTCTGGTCGGGCGCAAAGACTCGTCTTCCAAGAACGCACGGAGCGCGGCATCGCCGCGGTCGAAGGTCACCTCCGACGGCTCCAAGTCCAGGCACACGGCCGTGCTTTCCACGAACGCGTCGTAGTCGGCATCGACGACGACGCTCAACCGCGTGGGGTTACGCGCCCCGACGACGCCCGACTGGCGTCGTTCCTGCCCAGCACACCACAAGACGACCGGGTCCCCCACCTTGATCTGCGCGACATCGCCGTCCAGTTCACGTTCCGAGGCGAACCAGAGCTGGCAACGGCCGCCCCCCTCCGCCACAGTCTCCTCGTAGCGAAGGCCTTTCAACGCCAAGCCGCGCCGGATGCGTTCGGCAAAGGGCCTGGCGTCTCGCAGCTCTCGTTCTTGCCGTCGCACTGCCAGCCTTTCCTGTTGCCACAGGTGAGCCAGCAGCTGCAGCGCTACTTCGGAAGGAACGGTCGTCATGGCGCCTCTCGCAGGCTTGCTCTGGCGTTGACCAGCACCTGATATCGCCGCTCGTCCGAGAGCACCCCGAAGTCCTCGCCATCGTCGGCTATGAGGTGACTTCGCGTCAGTTGGCGGCCCGGCACGCAGCACGCAAGGGTGAAAGCGGCATGCCAGTCCAGCCTGGCCAGTACCGCGTCGACATCGACGTGGGCGTGCACGAAGCTGACCACCTGGGGCATGGGGGGCAACGAGTCGAGCACGTCGTAGGCGTCCTCGATTCGCGAGCGATGAAACGTGAAGCGTTCCACTCCGTATGTCTGCTGCCAGTTGGAGACGAGCGATAGGTTCAGCTCGGGATCGATGCTGACGTTCTGCGCACGAGTTTTCAGCGCAAACAGGGCGCCTGTGCGCGCATGCGCCCCATCGCCAACGTGAACCACACGGAATGGCTGAACGGACGGAAAGTGTGGTCTCAGGTGAACGAGCGCGGAAAAGCTTTCCGTCATTTCTTTGGCGGGTTTGGTCGCATGAGCGAACAGGGGCCAAAGCGCTTGAAAACTCTGGCGCCGCATCAAGCGGTCGAGGTAGCCCGCATGGGGCACGGCGGGACGTTCAGTGGTCGGCACGGCGGCTGTGTGGTGTTCGAGGAACGGGAGCTCCTCGAACGATGCTACACCATTTCCAGCTGAAACCGACCCGGTCGCGGCGGTTGAAGGAGGATCCGCTTCAAGGCGCTGCGAGTCAGCGGTACGGTGCGGTTCCAGGGCAGCAGATGCAGCAACCGGGACAGCAGGCAGTAGTTGAACGAGAGATTCGCGCCCAGCCCCAGTGTCGCGATCGGCATCATGAACCAACACGCGTCGATGCAAGTGCCCACGGTGAGCCAGCCTGCGAAG
>QJWJ01000063.1 GCA_003235365.1 Deltaproteobacteria bacterium | reverse complement strand
GAGAACGGCAACGGGCTCGCACGCTTTGGCAAGCTCTGTGAAGAGTGTCCGATGAAAATCCCGCTGCACCACCTCGCAGGCGGGTCGCGTCCTCACCATCCACCCAAAGCACGACGTGCTTCGTCGGGAACGAGAGCGCCAACGCGATCCAGAGTGGAAAGCAAAGTACCAGGCGACACGCCCCAAGGTAGAGCGCAAGCTCGCCCACATGAAGCGCCGCAGGCACGGAGGCAGACGAGCTCGAGTACGCGGAATGCTCCGTGTCGCTGCAGACTTCTCGTTACTCGCGGCAGCCACCAATCTGTCCCGAGCGGTCATGCTTCGTCTCAGCTGGACGTCCTCCGGTTGGGGCAACTCCCTCACTTCGGCGTGAGCCCTGGGGCCCGGGCCCGGCTTCGTCACCAAGGAGCTGAGGCACTCCGACCCACGCAAGATTGCGCCCGCCGGGCCAACCCACACCCATTTTGCCCCTGCGTCCCAGCACCCGGACCCGTTTGGCACCACCCACCTAGGCGATGGCTTGCTTCGCGCGCCATTGCTGCGATTGATGTCTGGACAAGGCGTCGAGTCTGCCAGAGGAGCGACTCACTCAGCGCGGCACCCCCTGCCCGGGGTTCCATGTTCGCAGCACGTCGTCTTTGCCAGCTCGATTGCCCTTGGCCCGCTACGGTGCATGAAGTCGTGGAGGGCCGCCCGCTGCCATTTCTTCGAGGGACAACACTGCATCCCCGTTGGTGTCCAGGTCGTCGAATCGTTCCAGGAGAAATGCCGCGAAGGGAACGCGGTCCGCTTCGAGTTCGGCGCGGCTGAGCGACCCGTCGCCATCTTCGTCGAGTTGCTTCAGTAGGTGTGGAGGCGGACCCATGAGCTCTCCCATGTGTCCGGGTGGACCGGGTTCACCAAAAGGTCCCTTGGGACGCATGCGCTCGAAACTCTCGAGCAGCGCATTGTACTTGTTTAGTTGTTCCGGAGACAACACCGCTCGGATGTCGTTTTCAGTCCGTTGGCGAATCGCATCCAGTCGGGGCACGACGGTCGAATGGATCTTTCTCGCCTCTTCATCCGTCGCTGAGAGGATTGCGCGAACCTGTGCGCTCTGCTCTGCGGTGAGGGCGAGCTTCTTCTGGAAGAGCGCAACCCGGTCCGAAAGCGGAGGAAGGGGAGGACCTCCGAACCCAGGCGCGGCCGATCCGAGCAAGTGGCGTTCCACGAGGACACCCAAGGCAAAACCCGCTCCGAGGACGACGACCGCGGCGAGCAACGCGCGAACGGAGGGTGGCGTCCTCATCGCAGCCCTCCCAGTGCAGCGTAGGTGGGATCGGCGACCGCCGTGGGCAAGCTGGCAGTCAGCTCGAGTGGGTCGAGCTGAGCCTCTGGCGAGTCCGACATCTGCGGCCATAGCGCCACAAGAATAACAGCCAAGCTAGCGAGGGCCGCCGTCTTCCACGCGACCTGAAAGAACTGATCCAAGAAGGAGACGGTGGTCTGAACCGAAGAAAACGCTGCCCGGGTCGCGCGCTCTGCCAGGCCATCGGGGACCACCGCGGGAGGAAGTGCGCGCAGCGCGGCTTCAGCGCGGTCTAGAAGCTCCGACTTCATGCGGCCCCCTCTTTGGCTCGTTTGGCTGCGCGCTCCAGTCTCTTCGCCAATTCTTGTCGAGCCCGATGCAAACGTGATTCGACTGTGCCGACGGCGCAGCCCAGTGCAGAGGCAATTTCCTCGTTGCTCATCTTGTCCACCAAGTGAAGGAGGAGGACAACTCGATGATTGTCCCCCAGTGCCTGGACTTCGAGCCAAATCCTCTCATTCGCTTGAGAAGAAGCGACCAAGTCGTACGGGTCAAGTGCTTCGATGGGTTCCTCGGTTTGCGGAGGCGGTGATTCCCGCCTTCGGGAACGCAATCGATCGGCGCACAGATTCCGACAGATCCTGCAGATCCAACCCAGGACGGCTCCGTGGTCGCGAAGCTGTGTGATGCTCTGCCAAGAGCGGATGTACGTATCCTGGACGACATCCGACGCCTCCGTTTCCGATCCGACATACCGCAGCGCCAGTCGGTACACCGTGGGCGTGGTGGCCCGGACCAAGTGCGCGAAGGCGTCTCGGTCGCCACCAGCGGCGGCTCGAGCGATTCGGTCCAGGGTCTGCACATCCACTTTGCTGGTCGGTGCGTACGGCAATGCCCGTGCTCGGGGTTAGCGGCGACCAGCTCGTGGGCTGTGACCGCGGCTTTCAGGGTTTGCTGGGTGGGGCGGGCCTTTCCCATCACTTGGTGGACGTAGTGCGCAGCACGTCGCTTCCAACTTTCTTCACGCTATTTCCCTCGCCACGGAATCGTCGCGAGATCTCCAGAAAGATGGAAGCGCGAGCCGCGGGAGCCGTCTTCATCGGACAACTGGTCATCAAACGCGGGGCGGCATCCTCCGTCCACGCCAGAATCCGAGGATACGCCATTCAAAATGAGTCACCAATACAAGACGTTCATTCGATCGGCACTAGCCCTGCTCCAAATCGGGCTCGTGACCGCAGTTGTGGCCTGTGACGATGGGGGCGGCGCGGCGGGATCGAGTGGCGGAGTGGTGAGCCTCGACGGCGGGGGACAGGGCGAGCAAGACGCACAAACGGTGCAGCGTCCTCGGGGCTGGAAGGATGCCTCTCACGGCAAGGACACGGTGCCAGCCTACGATCTGCTGTTCTCGACCAAACAGGTGCACACCATCGAGATCACCATCGCCGCAGAGGACCACGCGGCGATGCAAGAGGACTTGGCAGAAATTCTTGGTGAAAGCGGCGGTGCCTTGCCCTTGGGAGATGTTTCGGGTGCGGGCGCTGCTGCGGAAGGCGCCCCTGCTCCAGATGGCGGCGCCTTGCCAGTCGGCGCACCGCCCGCAGGCGGCTTTCCAGGCGGAGCCGTTCCGGAAGAATTCGCTGCCGCCTGTGATGGGCTGGGTGAAGGCGACGCGTGCGAGTTCAGCCTGATGGGGTTCAGTGCGGAAGGAACCTGTCAACCCGGCGATGGACCGCTCACTTGTATTCCAACGGAAATTCCCGGCGGCGGCGCTGGCGGGCCCCCAGGGGGCGGGGGTCTGGACTTTCTTTCCCGTGACCCGATCTACGTGCCCGTAGAAGTGCGCCGTGATGGAGAAGTCTGGTCACATGTCGGGATGCGCTACAAGGGCAACTCGTCCTTGGTCGGCTCCTACCAAGCGGGCAACGGGAAACTCGCGTTCCGGCTCGACTTCGATCAGTTCGAAGACACGTTCCCGGAAATCGAAGACCAACGCTTCTACGGCTTCAAGAAGCTGACGTTCTCCTCGGCGTGGAACGACGATTCCCTGATTCGCGACGCGTACGTGAGCGAAGTGTTGCGTGATCGCGGCATACCCGCGGCGTACTGCGCGTTCTATCGGGTCATCGTCGATGTTGGAGACGGCCCGGTGTATTGGGGCCTGTACACCATGATCGAAGATCCCGCCGACGGCGCGATGCTCGACAAGCAACTGGGCGGAAGAGGCGGGAACCTCTACAAGCCAGAAGGGACGGGAGCTGACTGGAGCAGTTTCGATCCCGAGGGCTTCGAGAAAAAGACCAACAAGAAAGAGGCAGACTGGTCCGATGTCGACGCTGCCATCGAGGCGTTGCACGCCAGCACGTCCGACGCTGCCGCATGGCGTTCGGCGTTCGAAGCGACCTTCGACGTGGACCTGTTTCTCTCGTGGCTTGCGGTCAACACCGCGATCGTCAATTGGGACAGCTACGGCAGCATGGCGCACAACTACTACCTCTATGCCGCAGAAGAGAGTGCAGTCTTGCGTTGGATCCCTTGGGATCACAATCTCGCGATGATGGATCAAGGCGGATTCGGACTGAGCGGCGCCGATCCTGCTGGCGCTGCGGCGGACGAGATCTTCCACGCCGCTGCATCGAGCAATTGGCCCCTGATCAGTCGCCTATTGCAGGATCCGGTCTACCTCGACTCGTATCGCGAGAAACTGAGGCACGCACTCGGCGGGCTGTTCGACGTCGACGCGGGTCCTTCCCGGATGCGTGAACTTCACGACTTGATCAGTCCCTTCGTCGTCGGTCCTGACGGAGAGCAGCCGGGGTTCTCACATCTGTCTTCGGAGCAGGCGTTTCTCGACTCGATCGACGGGCAGAACGGCCTCGCCGCACACGTGCAGAAACGCCACGACCGAGTGCAAGCGGCATTGGATGAGTGACGGCCGTTCTTGGTGATGTCGTTGGGGTCGCGCTAACGGGTCTCAGACCCCGCGACCCGCGACCCATGCAACGAGTGAGCGCCCCCAGAGCACCGATCAGCTTGCCAGTGCACGGAAATGCCCCGAAAAATCGCCCCAGCGGGGGTGAGGGCGTTTTTCGGGGCCACGTTCGGGCACTCTTGCTCGCAGCTCGGTGCTCTAGGTTGTTGATTTGTCGCGGCAATCAACATGATTGCCGCTCTTGGAACTGGAGGGGGATTCCGCGACGATCCGGTAACCTGAGTCACCAGGTTTCTTGCCGTGGACGGCGACGACCTTGACGTCCTCGTGCACCTCGCCGAGCCGCGCATAGCCGCTCGCGCCGGGGAGACGCATCACCACCTCTTGCAGGACGCTGGACTCAGTGCGAAAAACCAAATCGGACGAGGTCCGACGTCACGGACAGATTCGGTCCGCGCGCCACAACCCTCAGTCACCCGGCTCAGTCACTCGGCTCGGTCGCTCGGCGCACCTCGAAAGCGCCGCCGGCGCGCCTCGACGAGCCGTGCGAAGCGCGCCGCCTGGGCTTCGTCGAGCAGCGCCGTGACCTCGGCGTCCATCTTGTCGTGCAGATCTTCGAGCGGTTTGCCGCAACTGTCGAACACCTCGCGCAGCAACGTACGGCGCTGCTCGCGATAGCGCGCCGCGACGGCTTCAATCTGCTGGCGCTGCGTCTCGGACAGCTCGAGCTCCGCCGTCAGTGCCGTCAAAAAGAGCTGCTCGTGGCCTCTTGAATCGCCGTCGAACATCGAACGCGCCAGTTGGCGCTTGACCCACGCGCCACCGGCCGCAGCTCCGCCCAGGGCACCGAGGGTGAAGAAGCCCAGCACCAGGAGCAGGGCGCGCCAGCGTTCTTTCGTCACCACCAACCCTCCAAGGACGCCGTCGTCGCGGCGTAGGCCACCGTTGGCAGCGACGGCGACGCCTCGGCCCACAGCCACGCCGCCACAACCAACACCGTCAGGGGTCCGACACTGCCCAGCGCGATCGCGCGCAGCGCCAACCAGCGCTCCGTCGTTGCGAGCTGGACGGCAAGCATCACGCGATCGGTAAACCCCGAACTCGCGCGCAAGGCGTCGGTCTGCTCGCGTACCCACTGCAGCTCGTCGTCGAAGTCGTTACCCAATTGCCCGCGCTTCATCACTCAACTCCCGCGTATGCGTCTACCGTTGCCCCTCCACGGTGGCCGATCGTTCTGAGCAGCGCAGCTCGTCGAGTTGCCATCGACGGCTGCCGCACCCTCGAACCGCTGGCGTGCGCCGTCACTCGTGGAACCGTGACTCGCCGCGGCGTCACTGAAAGCCGCCTCGTCTGCGGCCAGCCGCTGGCGCAACGTGGCGCGAGCGCGAACCAAGCGCTGCTCGACCGCGCCCTCGCTGCACTGAAGGATTTCGGCGACCTCGGCCGAACTCAACCCCTCGACGGCTTTGAGCACCAAAGCTGCGGCCTGCTCGTTCGGCAACTGACCCACCCAATCGGAGAGACGCTGCAGAGCCAGGTGCGACTCGACGTCGAGGCCCACGCTCGGCGGCGCCACGTCGAGCTGCTCGGACAAGCGTTGTCGGCGCGCCGTACTGCGCGCCGCGTCCACCGCCGCGTGGGTGACGATGCGGTACAGCCAGGTCTCGACACCCGAGCGAAAATCGAAGCGTCGTTCGACCAAAGCGTGATGGGCCTTCACGTACGCCTCCTGCACGACGTCTTCGGCGTCGCTGCGACTGCCCAGGATGCGCCACGCCAACCGGACCAGACGATCGCTGGTGCGTTCCACGATGACTCGGAACGCTGCGGTGTCGCCCCGAACCACCCGCTGGGCGGCGTCTTGTAAGGAGTCCAACGAGGTTCTCTAGGCAAGTGGGTCCGTGCTCGAAGGGGGCATGGGGCACAGTCGGCGAGATCGGGAGGGAGGTGGGCCGTGTCCACGGAGTTTGGACGGCGGAGGTCGAGCCCGCCCTACGCCAGAATGTCAAAATGTGTCGAAGTCGGCCCACCAGCGTAACGACCTGGAGCGGTTCTTGGCGCGAACCGCAGAAAAAGGCTCGGTCGAACGTAGGGATCCAAGGACCACGAGCGTCCAACTCACGCCGGACGATCATGGCCAATCTGACTGACTCCACCGACTCCACTCACTCTGCCGGCGCTCCAGCTGAAGCGTCGCGGAGACAACAACTGCTCGAGGTCCTCAATCAGGGCCAGCGGCGTCGGACGGTGACGCGTTGGGTCGCGCTCGTCGTGCTGCTGGTCGCGGCGGGCGTGGGTGGTTTTCTCTGGCAGCGACGCTCCACCGAGCCACCGATGATCCACTACCGCTCGGTGCCGGTCAGCCGCGGCACCCTACACGAGAGCGTGACCGCCACCGGCACGTTGCAGCCCGTCGGCGCGGTCGAACTCGGTGCGGAAGTGACGGGCAAGCTGGTCAAAGTGAACGTCGACGTCAACGACGTGGTCGAGGCCGGCCAAGTGCTGGCCGAAATCGATCCCGAACAGCTGCAAGCGCGATTGGCCGAAGCTCGGGCCAGCCTGCTCAGCGCCCGCGCCAGTGAACAGAGCGCCAAAGCCTCACTCGCCGAGGCCAAACTGACCGCCGAACGGCGCCAGGCGCTGTTCGAGCGCGGGCTGGCCTCTTCCCAAGAACTCGAATCCGCGCAAGCGGCGGCCGCGCGTGCCGAAGCCAACGTGGCGACGGCAAAAGCTCAAATCACCGTGGCCAACGCCGGGGTCGCATCGGCCAAGACGGCCCTGGGCAAAGCCCAGATCGTGGCGCCCAGCGCTGGCGTCGTGCTGGCGCGCAACGTCGAGCAGGGGCAAACGCTCACCGCCGGCTTTCAGACGCCGGTGCTGTTTACCCTCGGGCACGATCTGAAGCAGCTCGAGCTGGAAGTCGAAGTCGACGAAGCGGACATCGGCAAGGTCAGCGAAGGGCAAACGGCCAGCTTCAGCGTCGATGCGTACCCCAATCGCAACTTCGACGCCAAGGTCGTCAAGTTGCACAACCTGCCGACGACCAGCGAGGGAAGCGCGAACACGGTCGTCACTTACTCCGCGGTGTTGACGGTGGACAATACCGAACGGCTGCTTCGGCCGGGCATGACCGCCACCGCCATCATCACCACACGCACCTTGAACGACGTGTTGCTGGTTCCCAACGTCGCGTTGCGCTTCGAGCCGCCGAAAGGCGGGATGGGCGGGCGCGGCTTCATTCCGTTCTTCGGGGGGCGCGGCGGCGGGCCACGCCCCGCCCAATCCGAACAGCCCGAGCCGGATCCGAATCAAGACCGCGTCTGGCTGCAGGCCGGGCCCAAGCCGCGTCCCGTGGCCGTGCAAGTGCTCGGCAGTGACGGCGTCCAGTCGGCGGTCGAACCGCTGAAGGGCGCGACGCTGGAGCCCGAGGCTCAGGTGGTCACCGACGTCGTCACGGAGCCGGCACCATGAACTCGAGCGCCGCAGCCACCGACGCCGCCGCTGCAGTGGACGGCGAACCCGTCGTCGAGTTGCAGAGCTTGTTCAAGATTTACGGCCAAGGCGACGCCGAGGTGCGCGCCTTGGACGATGTGAACCTGCATATCGAGCACGGGGAATTTCTGGCCATCATGGGCGCCAGCGGCTCGGGCAAGTCCACGGCGATGAACATCATCGGCTGCCTCGATTCGCCGACGAGTGGCTGCTACCGGTTTCATGGCGTCGACGTCGCCACTCTGGATGCCTACCAGCGCGCTTTGATCCGACGCCACTACATCGGCTTCGTCTTTCAGGGCTTCAACCTGCTGGCGAAAACCAGCGCGCTCGAAAATGTCGAGCTGCCCCTGGTGTACCGCAAAGTGCCCAAGCGCGAACGGCGCGAGCGGGCACTGCTGGCACTCGATGCCGTGGGCCTGGCGTCACGCACCAAACACGTGCCGAGCGAGCTGTCGGGCGGGCAGCAACAGCGTGTGGCCATCGCGCGGGCGTTGGTCAGCGAGCCGTCATTGCTGCTCGCCGACGAACCCACCGGCAACCTGGACTCGAGGACGAAGCTCGAAATCATGCGGCTGCTCGTCGAACTGAACCGGCAACGCGGGATCACCATCGCCATGGTCACCCACGAGCCGGAAATGGCCCAGCATGTCAGCCGCGTCGCGTGGTTTCGCGACGGGCGGGTGCTCGGTGAGGGCACGCCCGAGCAGCTCTTCGAGCGCGGCCAACTGCGAGCGGGGTTCTCATGATCGGTCCGAGCCTGTCGATGGCGCTCAAAGAGCTGCGCCGCAACGCGCTGCGCTCGTTTCTGACGATGCTGGGCATCGTCATCGGCGTCAGCGCGGTGATCGCGCTGACGAACATCGGCGAAGGCGCGACGGCAAAGGTCAGCCAGGACATCGGCAAGCTGGGCGACAATCTGTTGATCGTCAGCCCCGGCGCGGGGCGCCGCAGCGCGACGTTCGTCCAAGCGCCCGGCTTCACTGCCGATGACGTCGAAGCGATGACGCGGGAGGTGAGCAGCCTCTCGGCAGTCGCCCCCACCGTGGGCAGCCAGCAATTGCTGGTTTGGGGCAACGCCAACCACCGCTCCACCATCACCGGCAGCAACAACCAGTACCTCACCGTGCGCGGCTACACCCTGAAGGCCGGGCGCGAGTTCGCAGCTTCTGAAGTGACGTCGGGACGCACGGTGTGCATCCTCGGCGAGACGGTGCGCAGCGAGCTGTTCGGCACCCGCGAACCGCTGGGCGAATCGATCCGCGTCGGCAGACTGAGCTGCCTAGTGATCGGCTTGCTCGAGTCCAAAGGGCAGTCGGGGATGGGTCAAGATCAGGACGACATCGTGATCATGCCGCTGCGCGCCGTGCAGCGCCGGCTGATCGGCAACACCGACATCAGCACGATCTTCGTTTCCGCCAAGAGCTCGTCACTGACGACGTCGGCGGAGAACCAAATCGAAGCGCTGCTGCGCCAACGCCGTCGCATTCCCCCGAGTGCCGAAAGCGACTTCTCCGTGCGCGACATGAAGGAGATCGCCGAAGCGATGAGCGCGGCCACCGGCACCCTGACCACCTTGCTCGGCGCGATCGCCGCCGTGTCGCTGGTGGTCGGCGGGATCGGCATCATGAACATCATGCTGGTCAGTGTCACGGAGCGCACCCGCGAGATCGGCATTCG
>QJWJ01000065.1 GCA_003235365.1 Deltaproteobacteria bacterium | reverse complement strand
GGGACGATCGCCAACCCTCGACGGATGCCAAAATTCCCCGCCCCCGCAGACGCGCGGCTTTCAGCAAATGAGTCGGCCAGGTCCATGTGGAGTGCCCCGACGGTCGCGAAGTCACCGAACTGTGGCGAGTAGGGTCCTTTGTAAACGGTGAGTTTGGAGACGAGCTCAGGGATCAGGAAGTGGAGATCCGCATAACCCTGACCGTGACCGTGACTGGGGAAGTTCACCCCAACCCCGTCGACGTCGATCGCCAGGTCCGTTCCGTGGTCGATGTCGAAGCCGCGCAGGAAGTACTGATTCGCCTTGCCTCCTCCGGCGTGCTGAACGGAGATCAAACCGGGCGCCGCTTCGACGAGATCGCCGGGGCGCCGTCGCGGACGGCGCTGCAGCTCTCCACCGGTGAGCACTTCTTCTGATGCTGCCGAAGGCGGCGCATCTCCCTGGACGACCACTTCGATGGTCGGTGGCGACGCAGTTTCGCCAGCGTCGAGCGGTGCCTTGGCTTGCTCTTCGAGCAGCGTCTGCTGCGCGGCAGGTGCAGGGCCTGAAGCCGACGCGGCGGGAGCCTCGCTCGGCGACGCCGCTAACGACGGGGAGACGATGCAAAGCGAGATGGATGACGTGGACAGAACCCAGGCCTGAAGGAGTCGCCTGGGACGATTGATTGTGTGTAGTAAACGCATTGGGGTTTTCAGAAAGCAAATCGGGGACGGGAGTCGCTGGGCAGCAGCTCCGTTGACGGATGTCGACGGCAGCGAGCCAAATGCGGCTCTGCCGAATTGGTGGGGCGGCACGTCAAACTAGACGCGGACCCGCCGCAGGTGGACCCGTCAGCCGGCGGCAGACGATCCAGGGTAACCCACGGCATGCATTGCTCATGGGCTGGAGCCGGCGCACCGAACCTCAACCACTCGGCGGCGGATGACGGTGCGCTCGACAAATGCACTCAAATGCGCTCGGACAAATGCGCTCGGCGACGCGCCGCAACGAGCGGCGTCTGTAAGATCGCCACGACGGCATGCCCGCGCTTCGTCGGTGGGTATGCCGCGCGCATTGCGCGTTCAAACTGCGCCGATCGATGGCCTCGGCGGGCCCCGACAACGCTGAACTTCGGGCTTGCATTGAGGCGTCCAAACCACGCCCAGAGGCGGCAGCTCGACAAGCGCGATGACGGACGTCAGAGTCGCCGGTAGGACGACGAGCGCACCACCCAAGTAGAGCGCCTGGGCATGCTCGACCGACCCGGCACCGTGATCGCCTGGCGACGGACCGTCCGGGCCTGGGTGCTGGTGCGGGTGGGAAGCACGGTGATCGGCGAGCGGTCCCTTCGACGCCCCGCGCTCGTCATGGGTGGCGCGCAACTCGGCGCGATGTTTCCGTGCGAAGCGATGCCAATCGGACAGTGAATGGCGCTCCACCACTGCCTCGACCGGGTCGTCGCGCCCCGCAAACCACGTCGAGCGTGGCTGCTCGGGCGCGAGCCAGCTCGTCGTGCCGTCTGGACCGTGCACGTGATCGGGCCGGTGTCCCACGCCGTGCAGCGCGGGCAACAACACGACGGCCCAGACCCACGCGAGCAGCACGACGAGCGCGGCGCGACGGCGCTGAGCTTCCATCGAATGGCGTGGGGGGGGGCGCACCACGGCACGACGCTAACACGAGGGGTGGTAATCCCCAAACACCATTGAGACGCCAAGTCGACACGCCAGCGCTGGGCACACTGTGCCGACCGCCGTCAGTTGGGGCCGCCGTCAGTTGGCTTCGGTCGCCAGAGCCTGCCGCCGGCCGAGAAGTTCGTGAACCCGCCCGCGCAGAGCTTCGAATCGATAGGGTTTCTGAAGGAACCGAGTCGAGTCCCCAAAACAGAACCGGTGCTTCATCTCGTGCTCGGTGTAGCCGCTGGACAAGATCACTGGCAGATCGGGCCGCGTTCTACGCAGCTCCACGAGCACCTGGTCACCGTTGAGATCGGGCATGGTGACATCCAACAGCACCAGACTGATTTCGTCGGCCTTCTCCTGAAATGTATCGATCGCTTCGCGACCGCCACAAGCCGATACCACCTGCAGCCCGATACTCCGCAACAACAATCCCGTCACATCCCTCACCCGCGTGTCGTCATCGACGACGAGCACGAGAGCATCACCGGCGAGGCGCGGCACACGCTGGGGTTCCGGCAAACGAGTGCTGACGACCCCTTGTTCCGTCCTCGGGATCAACACTCGAATCGTCGTCCCCGCCCCGGGTACACTGTTGAGCACGATGCCCCCGCGATGCCCGCGCACGATCCCCTGAACCGCGGAGAGCCCGAGCCCTCTTCCGGTGGCCTTGGTGGTGTAGAAGGGTTCGAACAACCGGCTTCGAGTTTCGGAGTCCATGCCGCAACCATCGTCGCTGACTTCGAGGAACACGTAGATCCCCGGGTCGAGGGGCGCCGGACCGTGCAGATCCGCAACCGTGCCGTCAACGCACTCGATCCCGGTCCGAACTCGGATGCGTCCGCGCCGTTCACCGAGCGCATCGGAAGCGTTGGTGATGAGGTTCATCACCACCTGCTGCATCTGCGCGACGTCGCCCAACACTGGCGGTAGGTTCGTGGCCAGGTCGTATTGGAGACGTGCCTTTTTGGTGATCGACGCGCTGAGCAGGTGGCTGATGTCGTCGACCACGGCATTGACCGACACGGGGCGCACGACGAAGTGACCGCGCCCAGAGTACGCGAGCATCTGATTCGTCAGTTCCGCAGCGCTCAAGGCGGCATCGCGAATCTGCTCGAGGCGCCTGGAGACGCCGCGCGGCTCCGGTCGTGACAACGCCTCGATCGCCCATTCTGCGTTGGCGAGCACACCCATCAGCAGGTTGTTGAAGTCGTGTGCAATACCGCCCGCAAGAACTCCGAGACTCTCGAGCTTCTGCATTTGTTGCATCCGCTCGCGAGAATACTGACGATGCTCTTCCGCCTGCCGACGCTCGGTCGTGTCCCGCGCGAGCCCCACGGTACCCGTGACGCACCCCCTGGTATCGCGGATGGGCGTCTTGAACGTTTCGAACCAGCGAGTACCGGATTGTTCGGCGATCGGCTCCTCTACCAAGAATTGTTCACCGCTAGCCATCACACGTCGATCGTCGTTGGCGTAACGCTCGGCGAGCTCCGCAGGCCAAATGTCGCGATCTGTCTTACCGAGGATCTCGCACTTGCTGTGACCGGCGGCCCGCGCAAACGATTCATTGACGGCCAAGAAGACCCCATCGGCGCTTTTCATCCAGGCCATGTGCGGAATGTTGTCGAGCAACGCCTGGGCCTGAGCACGGGCACCCAAGATCTGATCTTCAGCTTCTTCCAACCGCCCCACTTGCCGCTCGAGGTCGCACACGCGCAGGCGGAGCTCTTGCGCCTCTCGCTCGAGCTCGGCGCTCATGAACACCACCTTCGGCGGGCAAGCAAGGCGGCACCGGTGAGCCTTGCTCGCTGCGCCAACTGAACGATGTCTCTGCAATTCACGGTGTGAGCTCCGACCAACTGAATCTGGTAAGAACAGGACCCCCTGCCACGCGGGCACGATGGCGGGCGCCACTGTGCACTCACTCCCGCACGTGATCAAGAGGCAGGGCCATGCCCTCGCTCGTCTGTCGCCACGAGTTAGCGTGGCCGCAATCGCCTACCACGCAGCAAATCCAAGCACGGCGACGACTCGACATCGTCGGATGTCGAGACAATCCCACCCAGGCGAGCCACGCGTCACCTGCGGAGACGGGGCAACACTCGACCGAACGACTGGAGTCGCGAAAGCCCCGTTCGCCTCGCGGGCTCACGCGCGGAAGACTTGAAAAACACGGCAACAATACGCGTCGACCCAATCGAGACGACGAGCCCGCGACCGGAGGCGAGCGCCGTGGTCTTGGGGGCCTGGCCGTGGCGCGGAGCCGCATCGACCACGGGACAGCGTCGGAGTTCCCATTCCAGGAGCAACAGGACACATAACGCATCGCGTCAAGCCATATCTTCAGCTCCGGTTCGCGAGGTGACCGGCGTCCGGTTGCTCGTCCCGTCACGCCAACCAACGCGAGATCCGGTGAGTGGACGGCGACGCTGTGCTAGACGGGGCCCCATGTCGAGCGAGAGCAAAGAACCCGAACTGATGCAGAAACTCGTATCCCTCGCCAAGCGCCGGGGTTTCGTCTTCCAGAGTTCGGAGATCTACGGTGGCCTGAAAAGCGCGTACGACTACGGCCCGCTCGGCGTGGAACTCAAGCGCAACCTCATGAACGAATGGTGGACGTTCATGGTCACGAGCCGCGAAGACGTGGTCGGTCTCGAATCGTCGATCGTGATGCATCCCGACGTCTGGCGTTCGAGCGGGCACGTCGGCAACTTCAACGATCCGCTCGTGGATTGCCTGATCTGCCAGGAGCGATTTCGCGCCGACAAGGCACCCAAGGTCGGCGCTGGCGACGCGGTCTGTGTGACGCTCGGTGACAAGGGTCGAGCGAAGCTCGCCGAAGAGAAGTTGAAGAGTCTCGTGAGCGCCGGATTGCCGGACCAGGTGATCGCTGGTGAAATCAAACGCGACGGCCCGCGACTGACTGGCTTGAGCGCGGGCAACCGCGGCTACGTCTGCCCCAATTGCGGCTCTCCGCTCCTGAGCGCGGAGCGCAACTTCAACGGCATGTTCAAGACGAGCTTGGGTCCCGTCGACCCGATCGCACAGGTCATCGAAGCGTTGAAGCAAGGCGTCTCGGAGGGCAAATCCGATGAGCAGCTGCGCGCACTTGCCGACGCAGCCATGGGCAAGAGCGCCGTATACCTACGCCCAGAAACTGCTCAGGGCATGTTCGTGCAGTTCATGAACGTTCAGCAAAGTCAGAGCATCAAGGTGCCATTCGGCATCGCTCAGATGGGCAAGAGCTTCCGAAACGAGATCACCGTCGAGCACTTCATCTTCCGCTCCTGCGAATTCGAACAGATGGAGATGGAGTTCTTCTGTCCCCCCGGCGAAGGTCCGAAGTACCTCGAGTACTGGAAAGAACAGCGCCAGACCTGGTGGGAGGGGCTCGGCCTCGATCCGAAGAAGCTGCGCTTCCGCAAGCACGACGCAGCCGAACTCGCGCACTACTCCGACGGGACGTTCGACGTCGAGTACGAGTTTCCGTGGGGTTGGGACGAGCTAGAAGGGATCGCCAGCCGCACCGACTACGACTTGAAAGCGCACATGAAGGGTTCGGGCAAGA
Organism: Deltaproteobacteria bacterium; assembly: GCA_003235365.1. Lineage (GTDB taxonomy): Bacteria > Myxococcota_A > Polyangia > Polyangiales > Polyangiaceae > SZUA-265. The sequence goes on along the minus strand of QJWJ01000065.1, from coordinate 5,910 downwards.
AGCTCGAATACTTCGACCCGGAAGCCACCGATCCCGCGACGGGCAAGGCGGGCTATCGATACGTTCCCCACGTCGTCGAACCCGCTGCAGGCGCGACACGTGGCGTGTTGGCGGTGCTGTGCGACGCCTACGACGAGGAACTCGACGAGCAAGGGCAACTCTCACGCGTCGTATTGCGACTGCACCCGCGTCTAGCCCCATACAAGGTCGGGGTGCTGCCGCTGGTGAAGAAGGACGACAACCTGGTGGCCCGCGGCCGTGAGATCGCTGATCGCTTCTTCAAGGCCGGCATCCCGGCCAAGTACGACGAGCAACACACCATCGGCAAGCGCTACGCACGTCATGACGAGATAGGCACGCCCTATTGTCTCACGGTGGACGCGCAAACCCTCGAAGACGGCACGGTGACGATCCGCTACCGCGACGACAAGCGTCAGGAGCGCATCGCCGTGGGCGACGCCGTCGCGGTCGTTCAAGAGGCGCTGCGCACAGGCAAGTTGTAGCCGTCTCGCCGGTGTCGAAACGCTCGACGCTTTTACAATCCCAGAGCTTTTCTTGCGCGACGGAGGCAATCGGGCCCTTTGGGAGCGACACGCGGCACGATGATGATACCTTGTGACGTCGATGGCCGTCTCACTGGAAAGCGAACCGCATTTGTCTTTCACCTGTTTCGGTGCGGTGCTGGGCGCCCTGCTCACACTGGCTGCCTGCAGCAGCGGGCAGTCAGACAGGGAAGCGCAACCCGTTGGGACCGACAACGGGCCGAGCACCGGCACGCCCACTGACCCGGGACCCGGTAGCAGTCAGTCGAGCATCGAGCCGCAGACGAGCGGTTCATCGTCGACCACGGATACTAGCTCCGTTATCCCAACGCAGACAGCGTCGGTCAGCGCTCCCGACATGCCCGGGACGGGGCCGGGACCGGGCGTGAGCTCCCCCAATGCCGGTGGCGCGACGCCCAACCCGATCACGCCTGGCCCTGGGGGAGTGGGCGGTCAAAGCAACGCTGGCGGAGCGGCGCCGACGTCCCACGGCGGAGCCGGGGGCGACACGGGCGGTCCCGGCGGGTTCGTGCCCATGGGCAAGTACTGCACTTACCCTTCCAACGTCGACCTGAACGACCTGCAAGCGGCCTACGACGATTGGAAAGAGACGGTCGTGACATCAGAGGGCGCAGGCGGGTTCCTGCGTATCCGAAAGCCCGACTCCGGCAGCGTCATCGATTCGACGGTCTCCGAGGGCATGGGCTACGGCATGCTGTTGACCGTCTACATGGACGACCAAGAGATATTCGACAACCTGTGGAAGTACACCAAGCAGTACCTGAACGAGAATGGCTTGATGCACTGGGAAATCGACCCCAACGGGAGCGTCATCGGCCAAGGTGCCGCGTCTGACGGCGACGAGGACATGGCCTGGGCGCTGATCATGGCCGACACGAAATGGGGCGGTCAGGGGTCGCTGGACAAGCCCTACATCGAGATCGCTCGCGACCTCATCAACGCGATGTGGGACCACGAGGTCGATCACTCGCGCGCCGACATGCTCAAGGCCGGTGACCAATGGGGCGATCGGGACGTCACCAACCCCTCCTACTTTGCCCCGGCCTACTACCGCCTCTTCGGTAAAGTCACGGGCAAGGAGGAGGAATGGAATCGAGTGATCGCGACCAGCTACGACGTCATCGAACGCAGCCTCAACGCCCAGAACGGCAATCAAGACAACGGTTTGGTCCCCGCGTGGTGCGATTCCAACGGCACGCCGGTCGAAGCGTACGGCGGTGCGCCCCTGCACTTCCAGCAGGACTCGACGCGCACACCATTTCGGGTCGGGCAAGACTACTGCTACTACGGGGAGCCGCGCGCCAAGGCCTACATGGAGAAGATCAGCTCCTTCTACACGAACATCGGCGTGGCAAACATCAGCGACGGGTACGAGCTCGACGGCACACCGCGGCCTGAGCGCGGTCAGGATGGTCAGCAAGCGGCGTCGTTCGTAGGCCCCGCTGGGGTCGGGGCGATGTTCACCGCCGACAATCAGGCCTTCATCGACGAGGCATACGCGGCGGTCGCGACACTCGAGCTGTCGGCGGGCACCATCTACTATCAGAAGTCCTGGACGGCACTCTCGCTGCTCATGTTCTCGGGCAAGTTCGTCGACCTCACCGAGCAGTAGGTAGACCTGCGACGTCGGAATCGCCCGGAACCTCACGCACCCTACTGACGGGACGTGCGCGCTGGAGATGCCGCTTCGGGCAAGCCCCGGCGCAACGCCTGCGCTGGCCCGGTTCGGACCGCCCGGCGATCGTGACAGCAAGTATTCAACTACGTTTCGGTTTGCGCATCGCTCAGATTCTGGCACGTTTCCTGCTGAGCGTTATTTTGCTCACCACCTAAGGGCCCCGACCAGCAGCAGCGGGGCGGCTCGTCGTTGGGGCCGACGCGATGCTGCGATGTCTGGGGATCGGTAATCAGGGGAGGTGCCACATGACAAACAACACAGTTCACCTACAACACGACCTCCACGGGTTCGGGTCACGGCTCGACGCGTTCTTGGACGGCCTCAGGAAGGATGAAAGTGCCGCCAGTGGCCAGCACGAAGCCGTTCCTGTGACGAAACGCTCAGCGCGCAACATGAACACTGGCGTTTCCGGAGAACTGCCGGTACTTGCTCCCAAGCAACGGCCGAAGGTCCCCACCAGGCCCTGAACGAGCGTTCGCGATTCGCAAACGCTCGTTCGATGCTACAAAGAAGGGAGTCGAGCAGGCGACTGCAAGGGGAGCGGCCTTCGGGCCCTCACCATGCGGGGCCCCGAGAAGCCGCCCGACAATCGTGCTCGCCGTGCTCGCCCATTTAGGCGTACAGCTTTGGCGGCAGTAGTGACCATTCCTCGCCGTGCATCAACGCTGGGAGCACCCGGTTGCCGGGGATGTGTCGATCCGGCAGCAAGTCCGGGTCGATGAACTGCGACTTGACGTGGAACTGCGCGATCCTCGTCTCGTGCGCTGTGAGCACGATGTCGATGGTCGAGTCCGGGTCGTCGAGAAGCGCCTGAGCATGGGCGAACTCAGGAGTATGGAGGCGCTCCGCCAACTCGGGAAACACCTGTTGCACCCATGCCGGATCCGATGCGCGTGGGTCGGTGGTGGACAGGATCACGGCGGGAGCGAACTGCGCCTCTTCGGCGTCGTAGAGGCATGAGTTAGCCTGGACCACGTAGACGAAGCTCAGGCGAGCGTTTTCCATCTTCTTGACCCAACCCTTTTGACCTCCCCCCCAGAATACGAAGAAGGCAGGCTTGCCCGATATCTCATCGCAGATCTTCTCGACTTCCGGCGTGAGTACGCGTGGAACTTGCTGGAGCCAGCCGAGGGCGTTGAGCTTCGAATAGTCGACCATTGTCACTTCCTTTGGTGAGAGTCGTGATCAGCTGAGGCACGGACGGACGCATCCGCTTCATCCCCCTTTGAGCGTCGAGATAGCTGAAACCTTCACCGCGGGATGCGGATTTCACGCGATCGACCCAACCAAGCTACTGCCGGCGCCCGTCGAGTGGCGCCACTCCTCCCGCGCGTGCCCACGAATCCCGATCGGCGCGAGGTGGGGCGATTTGGCCACCGGCCCGCACGCGCGTTAACGGTGATTAACGATTGCGCGGTCGGGGGCTATTGGCGCGCGCATGCGGTCGCAGACCTCGACGGCGCGAGAGCGCTTCACAGAATCGTTAACACCGGTTAGCGGCGGCTCGTCCGACCCGTCGGTATTCAGTCCAGGTCTTGCCGCAACTCGACAACGTTGGCGTCGGGATCGCGGAAGAAGAGAGACAGGCCGTTGCCCAGTCGAACTGGACCTTCGGTGATTGGGATCCCCCACTGTTCGAGCTCAACCTTAGCGAGGTCGATCGACGCGACTCGCAGAGCGACGTGAGTGAATCCGGGCAGCTTCTCGACCACGTCCATCAGCGGGTTGTTGCCGTCGAAATTTGACGATGCGTTAACGATCAGGTTCACTTCAACCCCACAGTCATTCTGCAAGATGACCACGGGGGCTTTGCCGTCTCGGTAGACCACCCGGAAGCCCAAACGCTCGTAGAAGGCGATCGAGCGAGCAGCGTCGACGACACGGATTCCGATGTGGTGGACAGCGAGTATTTGCACACGCTCAAGTTACACTCTTTGCGGTCCGTCGGAACGCGGTTTCGCCGGCCAATCGCGACACAGCCGTTGCCGGAACGCCACGCGTTGGGATTTACCTGCGCCACGGATTCGAGCGGCATAAACCACCGAACCCGCAGGCAAATTTCGAGGCGTCAAATCACCTTGACGCTACGCCTACAGCGTCAGACAGTGGCCCCTCATTGCAGAGAGGTCAGCCCATGTTCGACGACTCGACTCGCCCCCACGCGTTCAGCTGGTGCGCCCTAGTCGCGTTGTGCGCAATCGCAACGCCAACACTCGTTCTGGCGGCGTGCAGCTCCGACAGTGACGAAACGGCGAAGCAGCCTGTCCAAACCACGCCAAACAAGACCAGCGAGACGGTGGATTCGGGCACCTCGAATCTGCCGCACCTCTTGGCTGGACCAGGAGAAACATGCTGGTTCGAGGCGATGGGGACCAGGACGTGGTGTGAAGACTATGGCTACCCCAACTTCATCGACCCGCACCCGGAATCCGTTCAAGATTGCGCGGATGCATGCCTCGAAGAGGCGACGTGCACTGCAATCATCGACTGGTTCTGGTTGGACGACTCGAACGCAGACCAGGGCTGCGTGCTGCACACCGCCGGCTGCGACGAGACCCAACGGGGCAGGGAGGAGGAGGACGCGTATTTCTATCGCAAAGTCTGTGGCAAGAATCCGCCGGGTGACGCGATAGTAAACTTCGACGAATACTCCGTTTCGCTCGCTGAGACGGGCGCAGACGCTGGCTGACGCATCGGCACAGAAACGTTGCGAGACGCGTCAATCGGATGTCGTGCGCGCTGCTGTGTCACAGAGCGATAGCGGGACCAACTGCCACAACTGTTCCGCCGAAGCCGCCATGGGCTCGAGCGCGACACTCAGTCTCAGCGGAGCGGCTGCTGGACCCGCGTCTGCGATGGCGTGCGGAGCATACTCCAGCGCCAAGGTCGTGTCGCTAGCTGGCCGAAGCTGAAACCACACGTCGTCAAAGACCCCCCCGGTCTCCCTACCGCCTGCGCGTTCGAGAACCCAGTCGAGTGCGTTTTCTTTGAGGTTTTCTCGGGTGGGCCCGCGCGCATCCAACTCCAACGACAACAGGTTGAGCGGAGGTTTCAGATTGTAAATGTTGAGCGCTCCGGCATTGTTTGGAGCAACGACGATCCCCCAAACCAATCCCGAGTCCGCAGCATCAGCGGCCCGTTGCCGGATGGCTTGAGGTTCTCCGCGGCCCGGAGGATCATCCGTACCAAACCACGAGTCGGCTCCCGCGGCGCGATTGCTCAGGGCAAACCCACGGCCGCACGGCGGCTCCACCACCCAAGGGAAGAGAGGATCCTGCTCGGCAGCAGGGGCCAGGTTGATCTCGAGCTCCTCGGGGGTGCCCCTGCACGCACAGAATCCGAACGAAATGACAACGGTTACCCGGTGCGTCACTCGTCGAATGCGAACTCGATCAACTGCGACCATATTGGTGCTTCCCACTCGTTCAGATCTCGGGCGAATGTCAAGGGTGCCGCCGGCGTTGGAGAAACACACGTATATGCCAAGGCCGCCGATCAGCTTGCCAGTGCACGGAAATGCCCCGGAAAATCGCCCCGTCGGGGGTGCGGGCGTTTCTCGGGGCCCCGTTCGGGCACTTTTGCTCGCAGCTCAGCGCCCCAGGTTGTTGATTTGTCGCGGCAATCAACATGACTTGCCGCTCTAGTCACTCGCAACGCTGACGGTGGGTT
>QJWJ01000245.1 GCA_003235365.1 Deltaproteobacteria bacterium | reverse complement strand
GCACCGGCATCCCAATCCCCCTCGGTCAGCGCGATGATCTTGAGAGCACCGAGCGCGGCCAGGTGGGTCGGATCGAGGTCCAGTGCCTTCTCGTAGCTTTCGCGAGCACTGATCGGGTCGTCGAGGCGCTCCTGCTGTGCGCGGCCGATCCGATAGTACATGTCCACGCGCTGGGCACCATCCGACGTCAACTCGGCGACCTTGACGAGGCAATCGATGCTGTCGTGAACGTCACCGCGCTTGTCGTAGAGCTTGGCCAACGCATCGAGTGCCGCGATGTTCGTATCGTCCAGGTCGACGATGCGCTGATAGGCGCTGATGGCTTGCTCGGGTTCGTTCAGCTCATCGGCGTACACCTCGCCGATCGCGCCGTACAGGCCGACCTTCTCGGAACCGTCAGCGGCCTCATCGATGTGACGCTCGTACGCGCGAACGAGATCCTCCCACTGCTTGAGGCGGCGGTAACAGCGTTCCAGACCGAGGTAGGCACGCTTTTCGAGGCGGTCGATTTCCAATGCGCGCTCGTAGCGCTGCGCCGCAACGTCCGCCTTGAGGAACTGCTCCTCCTGGAGCTCTGCGAGTTTGAGAAGCACTTCGACACGCTCTCGCTCCGATTGCACGCCGTGCAATTGCTTCTCGAAAACGTCGACCAACTCGGGCCAACGTTGAAGCTGCGTGTAAACCCGCTCCAAACCTCGCAGAGCGGCGAGGTTCGTCTCGTCTTGCTGGACGACCGCCGCGTACACCTCCGCGGCGTGGTCCGTATCCGCTAACTCCTTCTCGTACAAGTCTGCGAGACGCAACCGGGTCTGTGCCAGCGCCTCTGCCTCCGACAAGGCTTCCACCTTGCGCCGCAAGATCTGCACCAGTTCACCCGTGTCGCGGCGCTCGGCATAGATGACTTCGAGCGCGTCCAGGGCCGGCAACAAGTGCGAATCAATCGCCAAGGCCCGCTTGTAGTAGCCAACGGATTGCTCGACTTCGTTCATGTGCTTGCGGAGCAAGTCACCGAGGTCGACGCAGACCATTTTGCGGTCTTCGTTCTTGACCGCCGCCTCTTCCGCCTGCCGCAGGGTCTGTGCCGCCTTGGCCCAGTCGCCACTGAGGCGATAGATGTTGGCCATCTGGCGGATCACCTGGACGTTGCCGGGATCCATCTGCACGACTTGGGCGTAGTAGGCGTTGGCGTAGTCACCGCGCGCCAAGTCTTCGCCGTACCACTTGCCCAGGCGCAAACAGAGCTTGATGCGGTCGCGCACGTCCGTTTGCTGCTCGAGCAACCCCTGCGTATCTGCGATCAGATCCTTCCAACGATTCGTCGCCTGAGCCATCCGCGCCAGGTAGTCGGCGGTCGCGTCGTCGTGGAAGTCCTCCTTGAACGCCTGGTCCAACGCGACGAATGCTTGTTCGTTGGAATCTTCCTCGGCGATCTTCTCCTCGAACACTCGCGCCATGCGGCGCCACAGGTCGCTGCGGACAGACTGTTCCTCGACGTGCTCCAGGCGCGCGAGGTACACCTCGACCAGCTGTTCCCAGCGATTGGCCGCGCGGTGCAGCTTCTCCAGCTCGTCGAATGCGAGCTCGTGTAGCGGATCGACCTCGAGGACCTTTTCGAACGCTTCGGACGCGCCGTCGTACTGTTCGATCTGCGAGCGCCACAGCTCGGTAACCTCGAGCAGCTCCCGGATCTTCTCCTCGGGTTCCTCGAGGGCTGCCGCGCGCTGGATCTTGACCTTGACGACTTCCTCCCAGCGATGATCGGCCCGATGCAGCCGCTCGAGCTCTTCCATCGCCTCGAAGTCGGTCGCATCCACCTCGAGCAAGTGGGCCCATGCCTCGGTAGCCTCGTAAGGCTGTTCGAGTACTTCGCCGTACGTCTTGCCGAGCTCGCGGTAGATCGCCGTCAGTTGTTCCGGCTCGAACAACGCTGCGGCGCGGTCGACGGCCGCATGCAACGCCATGACCAGTTCGCGGTGATCCTCACGTCGACGCCAAATGTCGGCGATGGCGAGCAGGGCCGTCGGGTTGCTGTACTCGATGTCCAGCACGCGCTGCCACGTTTCCAGCGCCTCGTCGTCGCGCCCCAACTGTTGACTGAACAGCTTCGCACGACGACTCAGGGTCATCACACGTTCGTCGTCGGTCTCGGCGACGTCGAACTGACGCTCGAGCACGTCGACCAGCTCTGCCCACTGTTCTTGATGCTCGTAGAGATCTGCCAGGCCCGTCAGCGCTTCGACATCGTCGCCGCGCAGTTCGAGCACGCGTTTCCAACCTTCGGACGCCGCTTCCAGCTGGCCCAACTTCTGCCAGTAGAGGCGAGCCATCTTCGCGCGCACCTCAGCTTCTTCGACATCACCGATGGCACTCTCGAGTTGCCGCTCGTAAACCCTCAGCAGATCGTTCCACGACTCTTTCTGCTCGAAGATCCGCTCCAGCGCAGCGATGGCGACTTCGTTGGCGGGCTCCAGGTCGTCGAAGATCTTGCGATAGGCACGCTCGGCGTCATCCAGCTGGGCAAGCCGTTCCTCGTAGACCTCACCCAACCGAGTCAGCAGGTTGACTCGCTCCGGCGGATCTTCGGTGACCTGAGCGCGACGTTCGAGGATTTCGGCCAGCTCCGGCCACTCTTCGAACGACGAATACATTCGGTCGAGGTTGTCGAGGGCGTCCGGGTCGGCGGGAGAAACGCTCAACACGAACTGGTACGATTGCTTGGCCTTCTCCGGATCGGCGAGTTCTTGCTCGTAGACACGCGCCAAGCGTCCGCCGAGAGTCGCCTGCACTTCCGCCGAGTTCCCCTCCTGACTGACCGTGTCGGCGTAGTGCACGGCAAGGCGGCTCCAGCCATCTTCGATGAGCGCGGCGAGACGCTCGATGTCCTCACCAACGCGTTCATCCAGCGGGTGCTCGGTCAACGCCTGAGCGTAGACTTCGAAAGCCCCTTCGGCGTCCATCAGGTGTTCTTCGGAATCCTCGGCTATCCGGTAGAACAACTGCAAGCGCTCCTCGGGATCCTCGCAGTGAACGAGCTGAGCGCGATGAACCTGGCTGAGGTTCTCCCATTCGCCCGCCGCTTGGTACAACGGCTCGAGAATCGCAGCGATTTCGGGTTGCTTGACGCCCCCGTCGAACAGCGCTTCGAGCGCTTCTCGCGACGCTTGATGTTCTGGCGCAGCACTCAGGACGTCGCCGTACGCGGCAATCGCGCCGTCAACGTCGTTGAGATAATGCTGTCGCACCTGACCGAGCCGAAACTTGAACTCCAGAATCTCGTCCGGGCTCTCACCAACTTCAGCTTCACGTTCGAGGACCGAAACCAAATCGCTCCAGCGTTCATTCGCCATGAACAGGCGATCGAGCGCCGCCAACGCGGCGGTATCGTCCGGCGAGACTTCGAGCACGGCGCGATACTGCAGCACGGCATTGTCGACGTCTTCGAGCTGCACCTCGTAGATGCTGGCCACGCGCATGCCGAGCTGACGTTTCTCGTCGTCATCTTCGAGGCTGTCCAATTGAGACCGGTACAGCTGCGCGATGTCTTGCCAGCGCCCCAGCGCCATGCCCAATCGCTCCAACGCTCCCAGCGAATCCTCGATTCGTGAGTCCTCCGCGACGGCGCGCGCGTACAGCTCGAACGCGCGCGTGTGGTCCAACAGGCGTTCCTCGGCGATCAGAGCCATGCGCTGCAGCAGCTCCACCTTCGCGAACGACTCCTCGGTGTGCGCGACTTGCACCTCCAACACACCGAGCAGACGCTCGTACTCACCCATCATGTCGTAGATGGGTTCGAGCACCAGTGCAGCACCCAGCGGATTGACGTCGCCGTTCTTGATGTTTTCCAAGGCGTTCAGCGTCGGCACGTGCGCCGCCTGAACGTTGAGGATCTCCTGGTACAGTTCGACGGCGCGCTGAACGTCGTCGAGCCGCTTCTCGTACAGCTCGGCAATGCGGTACTGGTAGCTCAGAGCTTCGTTCGCGTCGGCGGCGAGTTCGGCCTCCTGAGTCAAGATGCTCAGCAGCTCGCTCCAATTCTCGGAAGCGACGTGAAGTGCATCGAGTCGTCCGAGGGCTTCGAGGTCGTCCGGGTCGAGCTCCAAGACACGCTGGTAGGTATCGATGGCCTTGGACAGGTTTTGAAGCTCTCGCTCGTAGACCGACCCCATTTGGTAGTAGATCACCTTGCGGTCTTCGGGATCGAGGACCAGGTCGGCCTTCTTGGACTGAATGTCCAACAACTCCTGCCACTGCTCGAGGCCGAGATACAAGTCGATGAGCGCGTCGATGCTACGCTGATCCTCCTCGTCCAGTTCGAGCACCTTCAGGTAGATTTCAATCGACTTTTGAGGCCTCTCGAGGATGTCGCGCTCGATGGTCGCCGCCTGGTACAGCGCTTCCTTCTGAGCATCGAGATCTTCGAGCATGGCCGCCTTGCGCTGCAGGACCAGCGACGTCTCGTCGTATTGTGACGTCGCCTGGAACAGGGCCTGCAACGACTCCGCGGCGCTGAGGTTCATGGGGTCGATCGAAATGACCTTCCGGTACAGCTCGATCGCACGAGGGATGTCGCGCACCTCGCTCTCGACGATGTTGCCGGCTGCCATGTACAGCTGGCTGGAGATTTCGGGGTCGCTCTCCTCCCGTTCCGCAGCGAGAGACTCGTACTGCGCAGCGCAATCGGCAAAGCGCCCAGTCGTTCCAGCAAGCCGGATCAGAGCATCCGCGGTCATCTCGTTGGTGGGGTCGACCGCGAGTGCTCGGCAGTAGGTGTTGAACGCATTGGCCAGATCCGACAGCGCGTCTTCCTGAAGCATCGCGATCTGATGCAACAACTCCACGCGCCGCTGGATGTCCTGTTCACGCGCTTCTTGAACTTCGTACACCGCGATCAGCTTCTCGGAAGCACCCTGATTGCGATAGAACGGCTCGAGGATCTCTGCGATCGCCAGGGCATTCTCTGGTTGCTGCCCCAATCGCTCCAGCGCTCCGAGAGCGGCATCGTTCATCGGATCCCGTTCCAGAACCTGACGATAGCTGTCGATGGCAACGTGAGCGTCCCGCATGTGCTCTTCGCGAAGCCGCGCGAGGCGAAGCATGATCTCGATTTGCTCGTCGTCGGTCTCGGCCAACGCGAGCTGCGCTTCGAGATTTTCGGCCAGGTCTACGTAGTTACCCGACGCCGCGTACAGTTGATCCAGCGCCGCCAACGCGGTCGGACTCGTCGGTGAAAACGAGAGGACCTCACGGTATGCCGCGATGGCCTTCTCGGGCTGGCTGAGCTGGTGCTCGAGAATGGACGCCATCTCGGAATAGAGGGTCTCGCGCTCGGAGTCGTCGAGCGCCAACTCGATGCGCTTGCGGTAGACTGCGACGAGATCCGCCCATCGCTCGGCTCCACGATACAACGCATCCATGGCTAGCAGAGCCGCCGTGTCCCCGGCATCCAACTCCAAGATGCGTTCAAAGCTGGCTGCTGCGTCGTCGATCTTTCCGCGCTGTTGTTGAATGCTAGCGAGCCGTACCAGGTAGTCTCGCGCCAGGGCGGGATCCGCCAATTCGTCCGCGATCGCGCGGTACAACGCCTCCAGTTCGTCCCAGGACCCGGCGAGTCTCGCAAAGTTCTCCAGTTCCTCGCGGACTTCTTCGCGGCTCGGCTCGACGCGAACGGCTTTGGCCTGAGCCGCGAATGCACGCCCCACGTCGCCCAACTGGGTCGCCGCGGTGATCGCACTCTTGCGCAACAACTCCACGCGATCGTCAGCGCTGTCAGCGGCCTCGACGAGAATGTCGAGCACGCGAAGCAGAGCATCCCACTGCGACGAGTTCTCGTAGATCGTCTCTAGGATCGTCGCGGCCTCTGCGCGCAACTCACCGCTGAGCATGCCCTCCAACGCTTCGCGCGCGCCGGCGTGATCTTGGTTGATGAACAGGATCTCCCGATGATTCTCGAGCGCGGCCTGAGCTTCGCCCAAGTGGGCCGCCTGCACTTGCGCGAGTCGGAACTTCAGATCGAGCAGCGCATCCTCGCCACCGACGAGTTCGATTCGACGCAACAGCACCTCGGCGTATTCTTCCCATTGCTCCGTTCGCTGATACAGCAGATCCAAAGCCGCCAACGCGTCGCCGTCGCTCGGGTCTTCGGTGAGCACCTCCTCGTAGGTGGCGACAGCCTGCTCCGGTTGCTCGAGCTGAGACTCGTGGAGCTTGGCAATCTCGAACAGAATGCGCTTGCGCTGCGCTGGATCCACAGCCAGTTCTGCGCGCCGCTGATAAACGCCGAGTAGTTCCGTGGGGCGGCCAGCTTTCTGATACAGGCTCTCCAACGCCTCGAGCGCCACTTCGTTTTCCGGCTCCGCTTCGCACACGGCTCGATACTGCTCCAGGGCGTCATCCAGCTCGTCCAGTTCCTCGACCAAAATGCGCCCCAGTCGGAGCCGAAGCGTAATCCCGTCCCCCAACCCGCCGTCGATGGCCGTCTGATACGCCGTCACCAAGTCGGGCCAGCGGTTGGCAGTCTTTGCCGCCTCTTCCACGTCCTGCTGGGACTGCGGGTCATCGGGTAACAGCTCGAATGCCGACAACAAGAACTCGAAAGCCTTTTGCTTGTCGGCACCACGACCGGAGTGAATCTCCGCGGCCCGGCGCAGCAGGGCGAGCCGTTCTTCCGGATCGGTAACGTGTTTGAGCTTGACCTCAATCGCCGAGCTCAGGCCCTTGGCGTTGTTCAGGTTCTCGTAGATGGGAATCAACCGGTCGGCTGCCGCCGCGTGATTCTCGTCGATGCCGAGGATCTTCTCGTAAGCCCGGGCGGCTCGATCGGGCTTACCCTTTTGGGTCATCCACAGCTCGGCGATCTTGAGCAACATGTTGATGCGCTCGGCGTCGGTCTCGGCGCGCGACTCGTTGCTCTCCAAGACTCGAATGAACTCGTCCCAACGATCGGTTTGCGCGTAGAAGACCTCCAACTCGTCCCACTTACCGAGCGCCACGTAGCGCTTCTTCAGCTGCTCCTGATAACGACGATCATCGGGGTTGAATACGAGCAGTTGTCGATACGCCTCCGCCGCACGCGCATCGTCTTTGAGACGATCACCTGCAACCTGCCCCAACTTCTGGAGGATCTTCTGCTTCTCTTCGAGGTCGTCTTCGAACTCTGCTTGCCGCTCGAGAATTTCTGCGAGCTCCTCGTACTTGCGATCGCGCTCGAACAGCTGGGACAAAGCGCGCAACGCGTCGATGTCGTTGGGATCGGCTTCGAGCACGACCGACCACAACTCGATGCACACGTCGGGTCGCTTGATGCGGTCACTGGCGAGCTGAGCGATCTCCTTGTACACGTACAGACGCCCGGCTTCATCGGCTTGCTCCGCTTCCGTCTTCTTCAGAGCGATTAACTTTTCCCAGTCCCTTCGCTTCTCGTACGAGTCACGCAAGAACTCGATCGCCACGCCATGCGTGGGATCGACGGCAAGTACCGCTTCGTAGGCCTTCATCGCCTCGGCCTGATTGCGGAACTTCTCGGTGTAGAGTTCACCCGCTTCCAAGAACAGGGCGACTTTCTCTTCTCCATCAGGGAGCGCTTCGGCCAAAGCTACCAGTGCTTTGACATACTCGTTGGGGCGGCTCGCTTTCGCCGCCTCGGCGGCTTCTCGCAACGCCTGAATTTCAGCCGATTCTGCCGTTGTTTCTTCGCCCACAGTATTGCTCTCTTCAGCCACAGGTTTGTCGTCAACGTTGGGAAGTTCTTGGTCCACGGTGTGCAATGGTTCTTGTTTGGAGGCCCCGGCCCGTTACGTAGGCCGAAACGCTGGCTTTGTTGGGCAGCTTAGTCAATGGAGACCCGCAGCCGTTGCCATGACGTGTCGCCTACATCGGGCGTGGCAGGATCTCGGGTTGGTCAGGCGCATCGCGTGCTTGCGCTGCATGCTACAAGGACGCGGGTTCAAAGTGGATAGCCAGATGCACGATTTCCGAGCGGTTTCTTGATGCGGGCGATGCTCGCTGACGAGCGCAGTGAGTCTAGCCAACTTGTCCTTCAGCGGCACCCCGCGCAAAAATCGTTAGGGTGCCGTGCGTGTAGGAAGGGGTGGTCTCACGTCGGTGAGACGCATCAAGCGTCCAGGTACGACTCCGCGCCATAGTCAATCGCCTTTACCTCTGCGAAGTCGACAAAATGCAAAAGGCTCCCCGCGTTTACGCGAGGAGCCCTATTTACCGATGGCGGATGGTGGTTCGCCGATGGCGGATGACCCGGGGGGCCTCAACCACCTCCGAGACGCTGCACCAACGATTGGCTCGTCTCGCACTGCTCCTTGTACGTCGTCGCGCCCTTCTGACCCGCACAGGCACGCTTGTTGAACGACTTCAGCAAGCGCACCGCCTTGTCCTTCTGCGGGGGCTTCATCGTCGCATACGTGCTGCCCAAGTTGAACGCGATCTCCGGATGGGTGTCACCCGCCACGGTGTTGGCGCTTTCGAGGACCGCGATACGCGCGTTGTCGTCGCCCTTGGCCTGGTACACGTTGGAGAGCAGCGTGTAGATCGCGTACAGCGAGTTCTTGTTCTTCTGAACCTTCTCCAACACTCGCTCGCCGCCCTTGAGCACCTTCTCGGCCTCGTCGTAGAAACGCAGATTCGAATACAGCTCGCCCAGCGGCGGGTAGAAGTACCCAACCTTGGCATCGTGCTCGATCGCCTTCGTGTAGTTCTCCAGCGCGGCCTGGTCGTTGCCCGTCCACATCATCGACGAGCCGAGCCAGTGATAGCACTCGGCAAAATTCGGATCGATTTCGATGCACTTCTGAAGCGGCGCCTTGGAATCCTCGTAGGCATCCTTGTTGCCGCCCTGAGCGATCATCACGAGCGCGTAGCCGCGGTAATAGTAGTAGTCCGCGAACTCGGGGGCCTGCGCCGCGGCCTGCGAGAGCACGGACTCCATCTTCCCCCACTCTTCCTGTTTTTGGTACGCCATGCCCAGTTTCCACAGGATGCGGTGGTTCGCCGGGTCGAGACGCGACGCCTCCTCGTACTTGGCGATCGCGCCACTCACGTTGACCGTCACTGCTTGGTCGCCTTGGTTCGCGAGATTGATGGCCTCGATGTGATCACGACTGCACCCCATCGAGAGTGCACACACGACGGCTCCAAACCCGATGCTACCCCGGGTCAACTTCGTCAACTTTTGCCAGATCATTGCGACAACTACCTCACTCTTGAAGCTGCGGTTCACGCAAGCAATCCTTCACCCTCAAACACGGGCCAAAGGCCTGGGGACACTACACTGCCCACCGTTGCTGGGTCTCGTACTATTTTTCCCTTTCCTGCCGCAAGTCGACGAGGCGTCCAGCCCGCAGCAGCAAGGGTCTACGAATCCCAAGCAGCTAGAATTCTGTCGAAAGCAGCGGGCCCGCTCACGATCACGCAGTCCCCCGTCACGCACACATCGCGCCCATGCACCACGTGCCCACACTCGCTGGAAGCAACCGCCGCGCCGAACTCGCCCGAAACCGCCCGAAATGCGCTCCGAGCATCGATCTCCGAACGCGAAAACGCCACCTCGAAGGTGGCGTTTCCTCGAATCGTCCCGGGGCTGTTCATGCCCCGCAATCCATCAGCCGGGGGAGAACATGATCGGGTAGACAACCGTCACGATGCCGCCTTCGGGCTTCGGGAAGCTCAGCCCGTAGAAGGCACGAACGACGCAGTTGACGACACCCGAATCCGGAATGCTCGAACCACCGTTGCTCACGTTCGAAACCGAGCCGTCACGGTTGATCACGAAGCGCACGGAAACGCGACCTTCCAAGTTCGGGTTGGCACCAAGGCCCTTCTCGTAGCAAAGGCGGAAACGCCCGAAGTTCTGGCGAACGATACGCTGAATGACTTCCTTCGGTAGACGGCCGCTGACGGTCGTTGCGCCCATGCGGACACGTGGCGACGAGGTCTTGTGCGACCCGCCCAAGCGACCGTGACCAGAGCCGAAGCCCTGACCGGTGCCCGTGCCGGCGCCGTGGCCCAGCGTCCCGATGGAGCCGAGGCCGATGCCTTCGCCACGACCACCACCACCTTCGCCGATACCCGACAGGCCTAGACCACCCGCGCCGTAGGCGTCACCGATCTCGTCGCCCCACATGTTACCCATCGCGCTGACGTCATCCATACCCAGCGACGTTTCACGTCCCCACGGAGCTGTCGGTGCGTTGGGATCGCCGGAGGCACCCGTGTTGAGCAGACCGATCATGCCGAACTCGACGGCCTCTCGCAACGCGGCCTGGCGAGCGATGTGCGGATCGGGGTTGTCCTTCGGCCCCTGAACGGCATACCGCTTGTTGGTATCCTTGCTGGTCTCCTTACCCATCGAGCCTTCTTCACCCTTGGCTCGAGTACCCGTTCCGCCTTCCTTGTTGTCGGCGTCTTCTTCAGGGACCTGCTCGGTCTCTTCTTCTTCTTGCTCACGTTCAGCTGCAGCATCGAGGAATTGCTGGATCAGAATCAGCTGGTCTTGGTCGATGCCCTCACCATCGGTGAGCCCCATCGGCGGAACGAAGAAGGCCATGGCCAGCATCAAGCTACCGACCGAAAGGAACGACAGACCGAAGTACATCGCGACATTCCAGTCGAAGCCGCTTGCCAGACCGTGCGGGATCGGCTTGCCGGCGTTGACGGCCTGAACCTGGAAAACCAAGTCCTGGATGTGAACGCGGGCCTTCGCCCCCACCGGCAGCGGCAGCTGATGGGCGCCGGCCAGCTCGGCACACGGCTGCGCTTGCATCCGCGCCTGGTCGAGCGTCATCGTCGGCTGACCAGCGATTTCAATCGTTCCTTCGGCGCCCTGAGGAATCACCACCGCGGCGCTCGAAGCGTCACCGATGACGACCGGCATGCGCGTCGTGCCGAGCTTCTCCGAAGGCACGAAGAAATCGACGGCAAACTGCTTACCCTGCTCTTCACCGACGTAGAAGTTGCGGGGCGGCGTCAGGTGGTTGACGTGCAGCACGTTCTCTCCCCACAGCACCATCACCTCGACGGAGGCGACGTGCGGCAGCTCTACCTCGTCGGGTGAGACGTCCGGACCGGTCTTGACCAGGGTGTAGGTATACGAGCCCTCGGGCGCGTCGTCAGGCACTGCTGCGGCAGGAGCTGCATATCCACCACCGAAGGGGTTCGGGGCAGCAGCGGCGTAGTCGGCCGCACCAAACGGATTGGCTGCGGGGGCTGCGCCAAACGGATTGGCCTCGGGAGCGGCGTAGGCCGCCGGAGCAGCGTAGGCGGGTGCTGCCTGCTGAGGCGCAGCGAAAGCGGGAGGCGCAGCCACGGCGGCCGCCGGCTCGATGTTCTCGAGCACGGCAATCGTCGAGCCGATCTGGATCTGATCGCCGATGTTCAACCGCGCCTTGTTCACGATGGCGCCGTTGACCACGGTGCCCGGGTCGTTTCCGAGGTCGATGAGCGTTACCTCATCTGCCGCAGTGACCTCGATGACGGCGTGCATACGAGCCGCAGCGGGGTCGTTGATGCACAGGTGGCTGTTGGGGTCTTGCCCCACCTTTACCACGTCCTGGGCAATGGCCTCCCGCGCGACCAGTTGGTTGTTTTGATAAACCGCGAACGTCAGAACCGCTTTCGCCATGATCTTTCCTACCCTTGCCTACACTGACTTTGCCTACAGCGGGGTCAGCCGCCCGCGCTCACCCTACCGGTGATGCGCCAAACTCGTCTCGACCGAGCCCCGTTTCCCAGGGCTCGCCACCGCCGCACAATGCGCCGGAACATGAAATTTTAGAGATTTTCTACGGACTTGAGCATCTCGGGCACGAACGTCGTGCGCGGACGGATCAGCGTGGTACGCGCGGCCTTCGGACGAACGCGAATGGTCGCGTCGTTCGGGCCGAAACCACCAGCATTGAGCGGATCGTCCTCGAACTCGTAGCCGTATCCTTCCCCGTCATCCTGTGCGAACACGCTCGGCGCGATCGACGACGCGGCGAGGACCATCAACGCAATCTGCAACTTGAAACGCAGCTTCATGATCTCGCTCCTAACTAGCCTTCCGGAATTGCGGTGTAACTGTACTCAATCGGATCCTGGGCCGTCAATCGGCATGACGACGGCCGTTACATTCACTGCCTCAATCGGTGTCGGAGAGTGACAGCAGAGGGCTCAGCGGGTTCCCAATTTCTTCGTAGCGGTCAACTTCGACTACAACGGCATTCGGTGTTGGGCATTTGCCGAAAACTGCACCGAAGTCGAATGGCGCAGCTGACCCCGTTTGGCTCAGCTGCGCCTCAATCGGTCACTTCTTCGCGGGAGCGGGCTTCGCGGGAGCGGGCTTCGCGGGGGCGGGCTTCGCGGGAGCGGGCTTCGCGTCGGCCTTACCTTTGTCGGCTGCGGCACCTTGCTTGGCGGCCGCCTCCGCCTTGGCCTTTTCCTCGGCCTCCTTCTTGGCCTTCTCTTCCTCGGCCTTCTTGGCCTTCTCCTCTTCGGCCTTCAGGCGCTCCTCTTCCTTCTTGCGAGCTTCCTCTTCTTCCTTCATCTGCTGGTCGAGCTTCTCTTGCTCGACGCGAGCCCGCTCGCCTTCCTCGATGAAGGTGATCGTGTCCTTGATGTCTTGGACGCGATCTTTGCTGCGCTTGACGGCGTCTGCCAGCGCCTCGTCACTGCCCGCCTTCTGGATGAACGCTTCGTACTTCTCGACGGCCTCTTTCAGCGTCGGGATCGACTTCTTCGCGTCCCCCGTAGACTTGGCCTTGTACTCCTGCGTGAGGATCGCCTCGTTGTAATAGGCCTCCGGACGCGACGCGTCGATCTTCTTGCACTCGTCGAGTTGTTTCTGCGCCTCGGCGACGTACTTGTCGAAGTTCGAATCGTCGATCTGCCCGCGAATCGCCAGCGCCAGACCGAGGTGTGCCTCGTAGTCCTGTGGCTGCAGCCGCAGCGCTTCCTTGTACGCCTTCTCCGCCTCCGAGAATCCTCGGAACGAGAGGTTGACCGCGGCGTAGTTCATGTGCGCTTCGAAGAACTTCGGGTCCAGGGCGCGAGCGCGAGCAAAGCTCTTCACCGCGCCGTTGAAGTTCTCCATCTGCACCTGGATCAGACCTGCCGTGTTGTGGATCGGTGCGTAATTGCCGTTCTTCTGAATGGCTTGCGAAGCAACCAGTGCCGCGAGCTCGAGCTGCTGCTGGTTCGCCAGCTTGCGCTTCGACCCCGACACGACCAGACCGCGCTTGCGCTTCTTGTTGCCCCCAGCCTGCTTCGCCATCTCCATGTAGTAAATGGCCAGCTGGTTGAACGCGGGCATGTAGTTGTCATCGATGGCGAGCGCACGCTGAATGTTCTTCTTCGCTCGCTCGAGATCGTTGGCACCGTCGTCAGTAGCTTGATCACTGCCACGCTCCATCTGAAGCGCCGCGACGCTCACCAGCGCTTCGACCACCTGGAACTTCGCATCGCGAATGATGCCTTCCAGGTTCGAAACCGCGCTGTCGAGGTTGCCCGACTTCGAATAGTCGAACAGCGCCATCTGAGCGCGGCCGCGGTGGAAGTTGGGATCCGCTGCACTGGCAGCCTGGAACTGCTCCAGCGCCTCGGCCTCCATACCGCAACGCAGGTAGGTCACTCCCGCGTTGTACAGCGAGGTCGGTAACGGCTTGCCCGTGTCCGACTGCTGTTTCTTGGATGCGTCGATGAACTGGCCGGCGACGGCTTTGCACTTCGATTCGTTCCAATCAGCGGCCTTGTCGGCCTTGAGGAACGTGTCGAGCGCCGCCGAGTGCTCCTTCTTCGCCGCGTCGGAGACGATGTACTTCTGGCCCTTCTTGGCAGGGGCGTCAGCGGCGGATTTCGCGCCTTCGCCCGAACCGCCACAGGCCACCGCCAACAACAACGGCACGAATACGAAACTCTTCAATTGCCTCATGTCTTACCTCACGTCGTTTGGCGGAACGGATCCGCATGGTTGCGAAACAGTTCCAGCCTCACTTCTTGTCGTCGGCTTTCTTCTTGTCGTCCTTGGCGGGCGGAAGATCTTCAGGTGCGGTCAACACGGGGTCACCGCTGGATGAAAGCGGGTACGCCTTCTCTTTGAGCACGCTGTTGACCCGGTTGGGCGCGCCACGGAACTCATCGATCAGGTGGAACTCCGCCTTGTACTCCTCGGCCAACCACTCCTCGCAGGAGCGGCTGAACTCGTCGAAGTACTGGTAAGTCACCGAGTAGTCCAGGCAGGTCTTGAACGCACCCTTACCGATCAACTTGAGCGGCTCGGACGCTTCGTCCAACGCGCCGTAGTAAGCGGTTCGGATCTCGTAGTCCTTCGCCATCGAGTCGGGGATCGGCGCAGCACGGAATTCCTTGACGAACTTCGACCACATGCCACCGACCCGTGCACCACCGGCGATGACCCACTTGGGCGGAGGAAGCGGCTGCAGATCGACGATCTTCTTGTACTCGGCGGTCGCTTCTTGGACCAACGGCTTCTTCTTGTTGATCCAGTCCTTGACCTTCGTGTTGATGTGCTTGAGCACCGACTCTTTGTCACCGGGCCCCTTGTACTCGGGGAACTTGATCCGATCGACGGCCTCGCGCTTCTTCTCTGCGAAGTAGAAGAGCGCTTCACCCACTGCCGTCAATGCACGGCCCAACCGACGTTGAGCACCGGCGGCGTCTTCACCCTTGGCGATTTCGGCCGCAGCCTTCTGCGGGTCACTCCAAGTGCTCACGACGGTCCCGTACTCGCGCTTCGCCAGAGTATCGCCTTTCTGCTCCGAGTAGGCCTTGGCCAGCAGCGCGTGCGCCTGGACCTTCACGTCCAACGTCGCTTGGCGATCGATCAAGCTCATTGCGGTTCCGGCGAGCTTCGCCTTGACCTCTCGCCAATCGTTCTTCTCGCCGTAGTACGACGCGATTGCGAATGCGATCTGCGCCGCTTGCTCCGGCTTGCGACGACCGAAGTGACGGTTGAAAGACTGAGCGCCTTCGATCGCCTGGTCGGCGAGACCCAGGCCGAGGTTGAGCACCACGGAGTCGGAGACCGCCTTGTCGGCGTCTTCGCCCTTGTACTTGGTGGCTTCGGCGTAGGCCATCAGGAAGCGGGCTGCTTGATCGTAGACCGCGATTGCCTGGTAGTTGCGACCCAGTTGGTACAGGGACTTCTGCGCCAGCTCGGTCTCGTTGAGGTTGTAGCGCGGGTTGAGCAGCAGACGGCGCACGCTGATCGCCTTGGCGAGCAGGCGTCCCGCCTGGTACGCCTGAGCGGCGTTGTACAGAACCTCTTCCATCTTGCCGCACTTCGACTCACCGCCCTGGGCGATGATTTCCTCGCCGTAGGTGCGCCAAATCTCGATGTAGGCATCGCCACCCTTCTTGTAGTTCTCGAGGGCGTCGGCACCACCAGCATCTGCCTTTTCGACGATCTTCTCCGCGCGCAAGCGCTTCACGTCGCATTGAATGCGCGTGAGAATGTCGCACTGCTCCTTGTTCTCTTCGTACTTCTTCTCGTCGCAGAACAACTCGAGGAACGCCGGAACGTCGTCGCCCATCTCCATGAAGCACTCGGGCTTCGGCGGCTCGGACTTCGACCCCAGTACGTTCACCGACTCCAGGTACAGCTGCGCGGCGTAGATTGACGAATCGTGGTCCGCATGGTTGAGCGCGACGTCACGGAAGCCGAGAGCTGCCTCCTCCCAGTGCTGCGCCTCGAAGTACGTACGAGCACGCGCGTACTTCACCTCGACGTACTGGTCGTAGGACTTCTTGTCGCCTTCTTTGGGCTTGATGTAGCAGACGTAACGATTGAAGGCCTTGATCATGCCTTCTTGCATGTCCGTGAAGGGCTTCGGCTTGAACTTCTCCCACTCACCGGCCTTCTTGTCATCGCCACCACGAACGCTGTCGGGGGCCATGCCCTTGCCCTTCTTGTCGTCGTCCCCCTTGTGCATCTGATCGTACATCTTCTGGTAGCAGAGGACGGATGCGTAGGCGGCTTCGGGCGCCTCGGGGCTGTTTGGATTGGCCGCAACGACGGCGTCGAACGCAGGACCGCAGTCTTCCCAGCGCTCCTGCACGTAGAGCAAGTCCGCCATCGCGTACTTGATCTTGTAGATGTTGGGCCAGTCTTCCTTGACGATGCGCGGGAACTCGAATGCCTCGAAGTCCGCCTGCGTGTAGTTGTCGACCACCTTCTGGTACAGCAACGACGCGAGGCTCATCGTCTCCTTGTCACCGGTACCGCGCGTGCCGCCAGTACCGACTGCTTCGAGATGCCAGCTCATTGCTGTCTCGGAGAGGAGTTCCGCAGTTCGATTGTCGCACTCGAGCTTGGCCTTGTCCGCGTTCTTCGACTTGAGGAAGTCGTTTCGGACCTCTAGCTGCTTCTCCAGCTCCTTGCGGATGGCAACCTTGTCGCCTGACTTGAGCGCTTGAATGGCCTGGGTGATCTTCGTCTGGTAGTTGCAGGTGTTCTCACCCCGGTCGCGAGTCAACAGGTCGCGATACAGCACGATCGCTTCCTCGTAGTGACCGGTGTCGAGGTAGGCCAAGCCGAGATCGTTGAGCATCCCGACGGTCTCGGTGTCGCCACCACCCTTGTCGCCGCTGAGCGGACGGAAGAAGTTGTAGGCCTTGTCCGGTGACCCCGCCACGGCGTAGACCGGGATCAAATCACGACGCGCGGCCTTCTGCAGCTGCGGGGCGTTCGGCAACTTCGGAAACTTGTCACCGTAGGTGATGACTTCCTTGAACTCGCTGATCGCCGCACCGTAATCGCCGCTGTTCCAGTGAACGTATGCCAACTTGTAGTGGGCGTAGCCCCAAACGCCGTTCTCTGGTGGCTTGTACTCGGTGACCTTCTCGTAAGCGCTGGCGGCAAGCGCCCACTTGGAAGGATCGGCCATGGCTTCGTTGAAGAACAACTCGCCGAACGCCAAGTAGGCGTTGGGAACGTACTTGCTCTTGGGGGCTTTCTCGATCAGCTCCAGATAGACCTTACGAGCGTTGTCCAGCTTGCCCGCCTGCTCGTACTCGTACGCGAGATAGTACAGAATCTCGTCGATCTTCGAGTACTTCGGATAGTCCCGCTTCATCACGCGGTAGAAGGCAATCGCCTTGCTCCGCGCTTCTTTCAGGATCTTCTTGGCCTTGAGCGCCTCGCTCTTGTTCTTCTCGTAAGTCTGTCGCTGCTTCTTGCGCTTTGCGTCGTCGCGCTTGATCTCAGCCTCGACCATGTCGCGGTTCGCTGCCGAGCCGAGTTCGACGTAGCCCTCCGCCAGACGACGCACCAGCTGGGCGCGGTCCTTGTCGTCCTTCTTGGTCTTGCGGAACAAGCGCTCGAGACCGGCGATCTCCGTGATCAACAGAGCGCGAGAGCGAGCCTGCAGGCGAGCCTTACGCGTATCGCGCTGGCCCGCCATCATGCTCTCCGAAGCGTTTCGCGGCTTCAGGTCATCTTTGCGAGCGCGCCGTTCCTGCGGGGGCGGAGCGCTCTTGAACGCAGTCTTGTGCCGCGATTTGCCGCCGAACTGCTTCGGCCCCTCGGGGCACGCGTCGATCCGTTCGTATGCCTTCGGATCGATGCATTCCTTGGTGAGTTTCGCACCAGCACGCGCGGCCACCGCTTCTCCGGCATAGCCATCGCTCGACAAGGAGCTGACGCTCACGAAGGACAGCGCGAACGCGACCGTCAGCAAGGGGAAGTTCTTCAGTCCAATCATCTCGCAATTACCTTCCGCACGCAGACTCGACGACCTGCCGATAGAAACCCAACTCGTCACGCCAGAACTCGCCGTCGAAGACCCAGATGACATGCTCCTCGTCTGGGTTGACCATGCCGTAGATCTTGGATTCCGCCTTGCTCACCTGGCCCTCCTTCAACTTCTCGTCGAGGAGGTTTCGTTGAGCGGCGGTGATGTCGATTAGAATCTTTTCGCCGTTGTTCAAGTGCTCATCCAGTTCGGAAATGAACCGACGGTAGCGGGACTTCGCCAGCTCGCCGGCGTTCTTCACAGCCATCTGACGTGCTTCGGTCAACCGATCTTGGATGAATCCGCCCACGCCCGAGGTGCGGAAACCGCCGGGAGCCTTCTTGAAGGTCTCCATCTCGCGGTCGAGCAGCTTCACGTACTCGATGTTGCGCAGCAGCTGGCGGTCGCTGAGCGACTGCTCGACGACGCCCTTGATAGCGGGGGGAAGATCCGCCTTGCCGCTCTGCACTTGCAGCAGGAACTTGAAGAATTCCTCCGACTTGCCCTCACCCTCGTAGTCCTTGAGGACCTTGCGCAGCGCATCGCGGATCGGAACGAACTTCTTGTTGAACCGCGCCACGACGGTCGTTGCCGCTTCGTAGTTGCAGTTGGCGAAGTAGATCACCGCCTTGAGGATGTGCGCCTCGGGGTAGAAAGCGCCGGGGAAGTACGGGGCTTCGATCGTGTGAATGTTGCCGAGCGCGCGCGGATAGTCGCCAGCCATGAAGTAGGCCCACGACTCTTCGAACAGCGCGTCCAACCAATACTCGCTGGTGGCGTCGATTTGGTTCCAGTAGCGAACCGCGGCGCTCAGCTTCGCTTCGTCGACGGATGGCGCGTTCGTTTCAGCGTCGAGTTTGATCGAAGCCGAGTAGTAGGTCCGCGCCTGGGACAGGTAGGACAGATCCTGCATGCGGCGCTCGTCTTCGACGCCCTCGACGCCCTCGTCCAATGCGGTCTCGATGCGCTGAAACGCCTTGACCGCCGGAACGCTCTTGCGGAGCTGCACGTAGCTGATGCCACTGAAGAACTGCGCTTGGACGTAGTAGCGACTGGTCGGCTTGACGCGGTTGAACAGGCGGATCGACTCTTCGTACGCCTTGTCGTGATGGTACTTGTACCGACCCAGCAGGTAGTTGAGCTGGTAGTACAAGTCGCGCTGCTGTGGGTTGTTGAAGCGCGCCAAGTCGGCATCGCCGTAGCGGCCCACGCTGTCGATGATGCCAGCGGGCTCCGGCAGCTGCGTCGCGAGCTTGGAGAGCCACAACAACGTCTGCCCGAACTTCAGGTGGTTCTTGTTCGAGGCGATGGTCGAAAACAGCGCGTAGCTGGCCTGGTAGAACTTGAGGCGATACAGACTGATGGCCAACCAGTACTCGGCGAGCTGCTGGTTGCCGGGGTCGTCCCCCGTGTCACCCGCGATGACACGCTGCAGGCCCAGGGCAGCTTCCGCCCACTTCTGCTGATCGAACAACCGCTTGGCAGCGGCTGCGGCTTCCGTCATCTGACCGGCGACCACCGGGGGTTGCTCGGGCAGCTTGCCCGGCTTCCCACCCTTGTCTCCGGGTGCGGGCGCCGCATCACCCTCGTCGGCTTCTTCGTCATCGAGGTCGATGACTTCGCCCTGTGCTCGCGCCGTGGAAGGATTCGACACCGCCGCTCCGAAGAACGCCGACGACGCCAACAAACAAACTCCGGCAATGCGCTTACGCAACATCCGTCCTCACTTTCATCGCCTGATGATTAGACACAACGCCTTGATGACTTTGGCCTGACATTGATCGAAACACTGCTTGATCGAAACCCGACTCGACGAGTCGGACCACTCACCACGATCGCGGACGTCGATACACTGGTTTCCTTGGGCGTGGAAACGGAATCGGCGTTTCGAACACGACGATACGCGCACTGCACCCAGCAATCGGCCAGAACACCTGGAGCAACATGCCACCCACAGTGTTCCCCTACAGCCTTGGGCGACACCGCGCCCGAACCAGAAAAACCAATGAGAACCAACAGATACGACCTCGCGGCGCGGGCGATGTTAGAAATGCCCGAACAGCGTTGTCAAGGCACGTTTCACCTTGCTTCGGAACGACAAAATTACGCTAGAACTGGCGTTTCCGCGAGTGTCGTCGTCGAAGCACGCGACGTCCAAGCGATGACTGGCGATTGTGATCACGTGCCGCGACAACTCGATTCGTGCTCGACTGCACAAGAGCAGCCACATGGTTTCCCATGCGCATACCTCGTCTGCGAGCGCCGCAATCTGACAAGCTGAACAGACAGCAATCCCCCCGTGACGCTTGGGTTTTGCGCGCTCGGCGAGCGCGGCGTTCAGCGGCCACATTGCAGTCGATTTGCAATTGACGAGACAAACAGCGGTCGACTACGGTGCATCCGGCCGCAGCCAAAGGGGTCGCTAACGTCGACTCAGCGGTAATGTTTCCAAGTATCGGTGGTAAGTAGTCTGCAACGACATGGAATCTCCAACTCGAGAGACGTCCACCATCGATGGCTCACCGGCGATCGGCTCGACAAGGTATTGAACCAAGAAACAGCTCACGGACCTCGAAGACGGCACGGCAATTCGAAGTCGTCATCGGCAGTCCGGCGATCCGAGCGCCAGCGATCGAAGCAGCACGGAATCACCTCACGACAGTGTCTCAAGTCAACAGCGTCCTAGTTCAACGGTGCCGAGGGAATCGTCCCGGGCTCCACGATTAGTCATGCGGCCCCAGCGGCAACAGTCAGCCCGATCCCTTCGACCCCATCACTTCGATACCATTGCGGAGAAGTACCGACCTATGAAGCGAACGCACCTCGCGCCCCTCAGCACGGCCGCCAAAAGCTCGAAACTACGGCTTTCTTCTCGGATTCTGGGGTATGCGCTCGCCGTCGCGGCGGTGGGCGCGGCACTGGGCTGCCAGGATTTGGGCGTCGGCGATCCTTGTATTCCGGAAGACGAGTACCGGGTGGAGTTCTCCGGCTACTCCAAAGACGAGGTCAACGTCGAGAGTCGCTCGTTCCAGTGCGAAACCCGCGTGTGCCTCGTGAACAAGTTCCAGGGTCGGGTCAGTTGCCCCTACGGTCAGGACGACCCGATGAACCCGTCCGACACCCGCAAATGCCTCACGCCTGACGGCACGCTCGACATCGGAGTGGCGGTCGAGGCCCAGCTCGAGGCGCGCCGGCCGAAGGATTCGGTGTACTGCTCATGTCGTTGCAGTGGACCCCAGAAGAATGCGCCGTATTGCGAGTGCCCCGAAGGCTACAGCTGCAAAGACCTGATCGACGACATCGGCCTCGGCAACGCTCAGCTGGCGGGTGGCTATTGCGTCAAGAACGGCACCGAGCCCAAGTCCTCCGACGACATCGCCGAGAAGCGTTGCGCCGACGGAAGCTGCGGCCCTGCCGACAAATTCTACTGATCCGCTCGCTTGATCGCTGGGACTGCGTAGCCAGAGCGTCCTGCGCAACCAGAGCGCCCTGCCCAGCCAGAGCGCCCTGCTGACTCGGGGTCGGGAAATCGCGACGCGGCAGCGGGGTTCCTCGCTGCCGCGCTGCATTTTGTCGAAACTCAGCCCGGACCGGGCCGACTTCGGGGGCATGCCGGCCGTCGACAAACAGCTAGTGGCACGCAGAGCGGAGGACGCGGTCGCTCGCTACCTCGAACGACGCGGGTTCGCGATCGTGGCGCGCAACCTGCGCCTGGGTCACCTGGAGCTGGACATCGTCGCGCGCTTGGCCGATCTCGTCGTCATCGTCGAAGTCCGCACTCGCGGAGCCGGGGCGTTGACGACCGCGCACGGCAGCGTGCTCGGTCCCAAGCGCAGGCACCTGCAGCGCGCGGCCGCGAGACTCTGGGCTCGCCGTTATCGCCACGACCGCAGTGTCTCACGCCTGCGCATCGACGTCGCCGCGGTGGTGTTTACCCCCGACGGCCCACGCATCGACTACGTACCGGCCGCACTGCGTCACGGAACGGGAGCGGGATGAACGGCCTCGAACGGACCGACCAGGTTCGAGGAGGGACGAGGGACGGCATCCAAGCGACGACTGTCGTCAACCTTCTTTCAGCGTCGCTTGCAACTGCTCGCGCAGTTGCTTCATGCCCTGCAGGGCGTGTTCCTCGTCGCCCGCTTCGAGCTGCTCGACTGCCGCCGTGAGTTGGTCGAGCTCACTCTGGTGGCGAGCACGCAGCGATCGCACGGTGTCGTTGAAGGCATCGAAGAACTGCTTGAGTTCGTCCCCGCGGCGCAGCGGGGTGGGCACGGAGAAGTCCCCTTTTTCCAAGGCCCGCAACTGGCGCTTCATCTTGAACACGGGTCCTGCGACCCGATGCGTGACGACGATGCCCACACACCACAACCCTGCCACCAAAGCGATCAGCAACCCGGCAAGCAAAGCTGCAACCTTGGTGCGCTGTGAGGCGAGTCGCTCGGCTTGTTCCTCGAGGCCGCGCTGCTGCGCCAGCTGCTTCTCCGCTTGCCGCTTGGAATCGGCTTCGAAGGCAGCCTTGAGCGCGGGATTGTCGGCGTAGACAGGATCTTTGACGATGTTCATCGCCACGACCTCGCTCACCTTCTTACTCTCGGCGAGAATCTCTTCGCCGAGCTGAACGCTGGCCTGGCTCTGCTCGAGGGTCCCCTCGCTGATCTGCCACAGCAGGACGCCCGACGAGGCGCCGACCAGCAGCGCTACGCCTGCCAGGTAACTGGCGTATTTCAACTGGAAGTGGCGATCGAGGATGTAGTTGCGAAGTTTGCGCTGATGGCGCCCCGACGGCCGAAGAGATCCCATGGATGACATGCTGCTGGTCCTCGTTGGATTCTAGATGCGAGCTGCGGTTCTGGCCAAGTCGGGCGCCAATGCCCCCCCGGCGGCGTCGATGAGGTCGTCCTGCGCGGCCACGTCCGAAGACGAGGTGTCGGGACTGGTCACGCGCTGGGCCAGGCTGCCCTTGAAGTCCTTGTTCGGGTACGAGAACAAGGACAGGTCGAGTTTGATTTGGAGGTCGCGGCCCTGGGCGATCACTTCCACCTTGGGCCAAACGAAGATCCCCTTCACTCCCTTGTGCTTCGCGAGCAGCGCCTTGGCTTGCGCTTCGGTTTCCCCCTTCGGCGCGATCACGAAGCCCGGGAGCCCACCGAGCTCCTTGACCAGCATCGCACGCACCTTGCGGTCGAGAGCCTCGGTCGAGCGCGACGTCTTGTTCGTCACCTCGCCGATGGCCACGTAGTACTTCGTGGACGGTCCGATCTGCTGGGGCGGTTCGAGTCTCGAAAGCGCACGTTCAATCACGCTGCGCACTTCCGCTGTTTGCTCCCGTGACAGACGTTTCGTCAGGCACTCGCGCCCGCCCAATGCCAAACGACCGAGCGCGGCTGCAGCCGCTGCGCGCACGGTGGTGTTCGCATCGTCGAGGCCACCACACAACGGACTCACCGCGGCGCGCTCACCACTGGCGCCCAACGCCAGCGCCGCCTGCGTACGAACCAAGAAGTCGTCGGCAGTTTGTAGGCGCTTGGCCAACTCGCCAACGGAGTTCGTCTGGGCCCGAACCGGCGTCCCCCACAACAACAGCAGCGTCACGAGCGCGGCGCACAAACGAACCAACACTGCATTCATTCCTACTGATGCTATCACACGCGCGACACGCGTCCCGCGCGTTGTTTCATCGACGTTGCCACAGCGTCGACGTCTCACTCGGGCCCACGTGTGTGTTCCTCGCCGTCGCTCCGCCACCGGCTCCCCGCCGTTCGGCACTGTGCGTCAGAGTCGAGACTTGCAGTCAGGGCCGTCATGAGCGCAAATGCGATCGTGGATCGGACGTCGTGGTTGTCAGTCGCGCTGGCGACGTTCGTGATGTCGTCGTCCATGAGCGCGACGAGTCGCGCCACGTCACTGCGAGTGGTGGGCACGGCGCAGTTCCAGTCGGTCCGAAGCGAAGCGTTGCCGTCGGGAGCCAAGCTGACGGGGACGCTCCGAGACGATTCGCGGCAGGCGCTGGCCGGCCAGGCCGTGTCGCTGCTGGCAGCTGGCGCCAAGGCATCGGCGTGCGACACCGGTGAGCCGTCGGGAGTGACCGACTCGGCGGGCCGGTTCTGTTTCATCCTCAGCGGGTCCCTCCCCGACCGAGCGACGTTGCAGTTCGATGGGTCTGACTTCTACGTGCGTGCCCAACGCGACGTTCAGATCGAGCTGAACCCATCGCCGCTGACGCTCGCCCTGGACGTGGGCAACGCCTCGTGGGATCGCAACGGGCCGGCGCGGCACGTGCAGGTTTCGCTCCAGGGCACGAGCGACGACTACGACGACATGTACGAGGTGCGCCTCGCCGTGTTGCGACCGGGGGAGCCGGAACGCCTGCTTGCCGAAGTTGCGGTGATCCGGGCCAGTGAGAATGCGCATTTCGAAGTCGCTCCCCTCGCTCTGGGTGCGCCAGGACCGTCGACCCTGGTCGCGATCGTCGGCGACGACCCGGGCCAGCCGCTCGCCCGCACGACCGCCCAGGTGCTGGTGCGCTCACGAGCGACGCTCAGCTGGGGAGTCACACCCGAAGCAATCCGCCCCGAACTCGGGTTCGACCTCACCGCCCTCGTCTCCACCCCGGGACTCGTCGTCGGGAGCGGCTCGGTCGAACTCATCAGTGGCAGCAAGCTGCTCGACAGCGTGGCCGTTCGGGACGGCTCCGCGTCACTGCACGGGCGTTTCCTCGCACCAGCCGGTGAGCGGGTTAGCCTGGTCGCTCGCTACGTGCCCGACCAAGCCTGGCTGGACCCCGGGGAGCCGATCGAACTGGATCTGCCCCTCGCGCGACTGTCGCCGTGGCTTCACGCCCCTTGGGTGATCCTGGTCGCGTTGGCGGCAGCCTGGATCTTTCGTGCGTGGCGTCGCCCCGGCCGCAACCGCAGCAGGCCGATCCCAACCCCGCCGGCCACCGCAGCCACTCCTCACGTGTCGGTGGTCGCGCCTGCCACTGGTCATTCGGGGTGGTCGGGAACGGTCCGAGACCTTCACACACGCGCGCCGATCGGCGGCGCTCGTCTGGTGATCACCCAGCCCGCGGTCGACGGTGCCGCCATCGTCCTCGAAGCCGTCTCCGACAGCGGCGGGCAGTTCGAGCTCGCGGCGGTTTCGTCGTTACCCGAAGGGGCGCGCCTGACCGTGCAGGCAGCGGATCACTCGACACTGACGCAGGCCATTCCCCCGCGCGGTCGCCTCGAGGTGGGACTCAGCACGCGTCGCCGATCATTGTTGGCTCACCTGCTGCGGTGGGCTGAATCGCGGGGCCTGAGCGACCCCGTCGCTGGAGCCACACCGCAAGAGATTGCCGGAAGGTTGCACGCCCAGCGGAGCCCCAACGCACATTGGCCGCTGGACGTCGAACGCGCGGTTTTCGACCGCGAGGCGCCGACTGCGCAACGGGAAGAGCAACTCGTCACGGCGAGCCCGGCCGTGGACCTGCCCGCCCCTCTCAAACGTTGACGCGAACACCCGCGCGTTTAATAGTCGCGGCCCCGCACGGGGCTGCCAACATGGACGTCATTCTATACATCGTGATCGGCTTGGGTGTGGTGATCGCGCTCTTCTTACTTGCCAGCAAGAAGAAGCCGCCGCCAGCACCACCAGAACCCAAGGTCATTGCTCCCAAGGCGCGCGCCGGAGGCGACTCGACGGCGAAACGCGAATCTACTGCAAAACGCGATGCCGACGCCGCGGACCGCAAACCCGACAAGCCGTCGAAGGAGGACACGACCGATGCGGTCGCCGGGGTCAAACCGGAGTCGACGGAACGCGCACCCGAGCCTCCACCTGCTCCGTCCTCCGGCGAACGCAAACGCCCCGAGTCGGAGCGCAAGCCAGCGCCGCCGTCGGAACCCAAGCCACGTCGCCGCGACGTAGCCGATCTGCGGCAAGGACTGTCGAAGTCTAGAGAGACTGAAGGTTTCTTTGGACGCCTGCGTTCGCTCTTCGCGAAGAAGGAGATCAGCGCGGAGCTTACGGAAGAGCTCGAGGAGATCCTGCTCAGCTCCGACGTCGGCGTGGCGACGACGCAGGCGGTGTTGACGCGGATCCGCGAGCAGCTCTCGTCCGGCGAGCTGAAAGACGAAGCGCAAGTGTGGCAAGCGCTGCGCGCGGAGGCTCAACGCATTCTCGACGTCGATGGCGGTGGACCACTGCGTCTGAACCACAAACCGAGCGTAGTGCTGTTCGTCGGTGTCAACGGCGCCGGCAAGACCACGACGATCGGAAAACTCGCCACGAAACTGCAAGCACAGGGCAAGACGTGCGTGCTCGCCGCGGGTGATACGTTCCGCGCCGCGGCCTCGGCTCAGCTCGTCGTGTGGGGTCAGCGAGTCGGCTGCGAAGTCGTCAAAGGCAAGGATGGAGCCGATCCCGGTAGTGTGATCTTCGACGCGGTGAAGAAGGCCCAGGAGCACGATGCCGACGTCGTGCTCGCAGACACAGCCGGACGATTGCACACCAAGAGCAATCTCATGTCCGAGATGCAAAAGATCGCGAGAACCACTGCGAAAGCTCTGGACGGCGCCCCTCACGAAATCCTACTGGTCATCGACTCCACGAACGGACAGAACGCAATGGCGCAAGCTAAAGAGTTCAAGGACGCACTCGATCTGACAGGCATCGTGTTGACGAAACTCGACGGGACCGCGAAAGGCGGTGTCGTCCTGGGTATCTCCGATGCGCTCAAGCTACCTGTTCGTTTCATCGGATTGGGTGAGCGCCCCGATGACTTGCACGACTTCGTATCCGAAGACTTCGTCGAGGCTCTCTTGGGCAAAGAAAGTTGACGAGAGTGCATTCGCTACGCTTGGCGAATTGGGACGCCCACGTTTTCTGTATTGAAACGGCGAAATCCTTGGTGATATAGTCGCGCCGCGTATTCGAGCACGGAATTTTTCTGTAGTTTCGCGGATTTACACCCCCTCTAGATAGTTACACGGATCGTCGCGAGAACCCCCGGAAGAAGGCATCGATGAAGAAGATTCGCATTGTGCTCCTCGCAACTGCATCGCTGATCTGCAGTTGTCCCGTCACGGCTGTTGCACAGGAAGACGAGCAGGAGGAAGCAGCTGACGAGGAAGAAGTCGAAGAGGGCGGCGAGGCCGGCGAAGAAGAGGGCGGCGAAGAGGAAGAGTCCGAAGAAGAGGAACTGTCCGAGGAGGACAAAGCCCTCGATGCGGAGCTGGGTATCGGCACTGAGGCTGAAGGCGCCGAAGAGGGTGGTCTGGGCAACATCTGCAAGATCGATCCCGACGCCTGCCCGACGCTCGACTTCGACAAGGAAGCAGCTCGGCAAATCAAAGAGCCGTTGTTCGCAGTGCAACAGATCTTCGTGATGCGCGGGGGTCGTGCAGAGCTACAGCCGTTCTACGGCTTCACGTTCAACGACCAGTTCGTTTCTCACAGCGCACCCGGTCTCGGGCTGAACTTCTGGATCACCAACGTGCTCGCTGTCGGCGTCAACGGCAGCTACTTCGAGCCGTTCAACGTGGATAGCGAGTTCAACTTCCAGACTCGCCGCGCAGCACGCGTCAACGTGCCATTGACCGAGTATCAGTGGGGAGCGGCGCTCAACTTCACCTACGCACCGATCATCGGTAAGTTCGCCGGCTTCGGCGACTTCATCTTCCAGTACGACGCCTACGTCGTCGGTGGCGTGGGTGCAGTCAGTACGCGTCCAATCCCGGTCGTCGACCCCGACAACCGCATCTTCGACTTCAAACCGAAGCTCGCGTTCAACGCAGGTCTCGGTATCCACATCTTCTTCAACCGCTGGTTCGCGGTTACGGCGGAAATCCGTGACTACTTCTTCAACGATCAGTTGGAACGCACGGAGACGGTCCCCGGTCAAGAAGACGTCGAGTCCACCTGGTTGGGTGACAAGAAGCCCACCAACAACGTTCAGGCCCAGGTTGGGTTCTCAGTATTCCTCCCGTTCTCGTTCGAGTACCGACTTCCGAAATGATGGATCGACCCTGCCAACGAGACACACGCCAATTGAAGTGCTGGTTAGCTGAATAAGGACGGGATAGCGATGGTGACACGGATGAAGCAACGGATGCTCAAGATACTGACTGCCGCAGCAGTGTTGTCTGCCCTGCTCGTGAGCGGCTTCGAGAAGCCTGCACGAGCGCAGGAAATTTTGCTGACGGGCCCGCTAGCAGGCGCATCTGCGGTTCGGAAGCAGCGCCTCTACCGCGAAGGGCGCTTCGAGATTGCCCCTGGTGCTGCGTTCACGTTGCTGGACGAGTACAAGCGACAAATCCTCGTCGGCGGGCGTCTGAATTACAACATCACCGACTGGTTGGCGATCGGCGTTTGGGGTGGCTTCAGCCCCGGCGCATTGAAGCTGGACACGGCCCTTGCCGAAGAGATCCAGTCAGTGAACGAGAGCCGTCAGGGCATGACCGCCGGCACCGGCGGCGAGCCAAGCCAAGAGCATCGCCTGACGGCAACGAACATCGGTCGAGACTTCACCAAGCAGCTGGGCACCATCAACTGGATCGCTTCACCACAGCTGACTCTCGTTCCTTTCCGCGGAAAGATCGCGATCTTCCAGAGTATCTACGTCGACACCGACTTCTACATCTTTGGCGGCCCCGCATTCGTGAACCTCGAGGAGCGCGCCGAGTGCAATCGCGCCAGCGAAGCACAAAGCGACGCTGAGAGTTGTGCACCGCTCAATGGGCCTCCGGGAAGCCGTGACTTCCCGATGACGAAGCGCTCGACGCTGGCTCCTGCTTTCGGCCTCGGCTTTCAGTTCTACATGTCGAGCTGGGCAGCGCTCGGCGTCGAATGGCGCGGTATCCCCTTCTCGCGCAACGTCGGTGGTTTCGACAATCGCGGCGAAGGGCCGAACGGCGAGTTCCCTGACCTGAAGGTGAACGACGACGATCAGGAGCTGCGCTTCAACCAGATGATCTCCGTAACTCTGGGCGTGAGCTTGCCCTTCGATTACGGCGTCGGCGAGTAGTCCCCGACGGCAAGGAATCAGCACGTTGCGGCCGACCCCTTGGGTCGGCCGTCGACATTTTGTTCACCGCCCAGGACGTACCACGACGCCAGCAAGGAGTCGGGATGCGTGCGCGGTAGCGGCGCGCCCTGAAGGGCTCAGAACGTCGGCAGCGCGAACCCGCAACTGCCATGCCTGAGCACAAGCCGTTGCGCTCGACGAATCGAGTCGGGCTATGACCCTGCTCGCAGCCCGTCGTGTGTGCAGTCGGATCAACCGCGCCGCAGAAGAGAATCAACCGCGGGAGAGCACGGCGCCATCGAGCTGAAACCCGTTGGGGAGCGACCCGGAGCATTTCTCTCGCAACGCCTCGGGGATCTGCCAGCCGCGCTGCACGATGCCGCCGGCGATTCGGTTCTTGATGCGCAGCGACTCCTCTTGGGCCATCGCTTCGACCAACGCGTCCACCGCCTTGGCGTCCTCCATCGCGAACACGGTCCCGACGGCGTTGAATCGAACGTTCTCGTTGACGTCGGTCAAGAACGGTTCGACGGCGATACGCACCTCTTCCGACGGAAACTCCTCGAGCGTCGTGATGAGCTGCACCTTCGGCTCGGGATTGCGCAAGTACTCCGTGTCGAACTGTTCGAGCAACTCGAGGAGCTCGTCGACGAAGTGCTCAGGCTCGACGATCTGTCGAAGAATTCGCAATGGCCACGTGATGCTTTCGGCGCGAGCGCAGTAGTCGCGCAAGGGCGGCAAGGCCAGATCACCCGCGGCGATGATCCCCCGGGCAGCAGAGTCCTTCTCGTCTTGGTCGGTAATCGACGGCTCCATCGCGAAGTCGAAACGCTTGAGTAGCGCTCGCACGGAATCTGCAGTCCCGATGTCGGACAAGATGCCGATCGCTTCTTGTCGGTCGTAGTCTTGTGACAGCTTGTTGCCGACGATTCGCGTCAGCCGCGCCAGCTCCTTCGGACTCGCTTGCTTTTTCTCTGACGACGCGGATTTGCGAAAGATATCGAGTAGGCCCATTTTCAAAACACCTTGGGGTCGGCAGCCGCAGTTGGCCACCCGGGGGCTGTTCCTAGCAGGAAACCTCCAGACTGGGGAGCCAACGCGTACACGCTTTTTCGCGGTTCACGCTGGGCGATCCGCGACGATCTCTTCTTCGAGCAGCGGCGGCGGCGAGGATTGCTGCACGCCCGTCAGCGAGTCGAGCATGGAATTGATTCGGGAAACCAGCCCTCCCAGGACATCGTGTTCGAGATCGAAACGCAGCTCCGTATCACCGTTCATGACTTGGAGCAGTCCGTCTTCGAGTTCCTCGATGGGTCGCGAGATGTAGTCGCCGAGCAAGAAGGCTGCGACCGTGACCATCACGATGCCGAGCAACACAATCCCCCACAATCCAGTCAACGGTAGGGCAGCGACCTCATCAGCCGCGCTCACGAACGTCGTGAGGACCACGCCTTTCTGGAGCGTTTCGGCCGCGACCCGATATCCGCTCACGGCGTCGTCGAGCACGAGCACTGCGCCCGCCTGCTC
Source organism: Deltaproteobacteria bacterium (assembly GCA_003235365.1). GTDB lineage: Bacteria > Myxococcota_A > Polyangia > Polyangiales > Polyangiaceae > SZUA-265. Next base: position 802 of record QJWJ01000245.1, on the reverse strand, counting down.
GGTTCGCGAAGCCAAGTCGTCGAGCGCCGACAGCTGCGCGCCTTCGAACACCGCACCGTGCCGGGCGAGTACCGACGTCGTGGACGCGTCGTGGGCCAGTACGACCAGCGCCCCACCACTCGTCAGTTCACTCGTACGAGCCAACGCTTCGTCGTTGATGGGAACGCCGAGCACGACGGCCCCCAAACTGCGTTCGCCCGTCAAGTCCGCGATCGGAACGTACGTCACGAACAGCTGTTCCTGACGCTTGGTGTCCACCCAAATGCCCCCTCCCGTCTTGCCGCCAACGAGCGCTTCCTCGAGCGACGGGTACAACTGTGCGACCGGATCACCGCGCATCAATGCGACGTTGTTGCGTCCAATGACCAGGCCATCGGCGTCGACGAACACCAGCAGACTCGGCGACTGCGGGCCGAGCTCGCTCCGTGTGCAGACGTCGATCAAACGATTGGCCTCGGCGGTAGCCGCTTCTGCGCGTGCGCTCGGCGTACCGGCATCGAACACTGCCCGCACGGAGGCAGCTCCGACGACCCCTTCGAGCCATCGCTCCCGCGCGACCGCGTCGCTCTGCCACTGCAGCCGCGCCGTATGCAGGGCTCTGCGCACCTGCGCGCGCGCCTCGGAGGCCCGCTCTCGACTGTCGTGGAGCCGCGCGGCCATCACCACGTGGGCGAGCGCTCCCAACAAGACCAAGATGCCGGAAAATATCAGAACCAGCTTCCAACGCATGATGCCCGGACCCTCCTGCGCCAACCATCGGGCCCGTCAACCCGTGGCCATGAACCATCGAAACCGTAGCAAG
>QJWJ01000153.1 GCA_003235365.1 Deltaproteobacteria bacterium | reverse complement strand
CGTCGGCCGAGGCTAGCGTGTAGTCGAACGCGGACAGGCTCGGGAACCCGCGGTCGGAATCGTAGACCACTTCCAAGTGGTCCGCCCGCGGCAGGCTACGTTCGATTCGATCGAACATGCCGTCGACCGTGTACCAGTCGCGGAACTTCGACTCGTCGATCTGCACCCCGTAGGCGCCGTCACCGTCGTTGCCGAGGGCCCGTATCACTTCGCCGTCGCGCACCGTCACCTCGACGTCGTCTTCTGGCTGCAGGGCACAAAAGCACGAGAGCTTCACCTTGAGCGTGTAGTCAGTCGTCCCGGCGGCTGCCCATTGGTTCTTGGCCCGCTCCAGCGCTTGGACGACCTCCGGGTCGACGTCACGGGCCTGCTGCGTGGATCCATTGTCGCTACTCGGCTCTGTCACGTCCTCCCACGGCCCGACTCTTTCGTCGACCCCACCGCAGGCGATGAGGGAAGAAACGGCGGCAGCGGCAACTGCGACGAGTCCCAAGCGGGACGAACAACGGGTGAACGGGGCGGACATGGGCTCACGTTATCACACGTGGACTGCGCCGCGGTCGTCTCGGCGAATCTCCCAGTGGGGAGAAGCACGGGAGAAACGGCTCGCATACAGCCTCGTCCCAGAGATTTGATCGGAGTCGAGCGCCGGCGGTTCACATTGAAACGTCGGACGGAATGCCGCTTGGCGTGGGGCGGCGTCGGGTCGCCCGAGGCCATCGCCTGCTGAAGTCTCCCATCGAGCTGGCGACAAAAGGGGATGGCCCGCCGTTGAGAGCGGGCCATCGCGGTTGTTCGACTCGGTGAGTTTGACGGCTCAGCCGCCGACGCCCAACGAATCCAAGAAGTCGTTGTAGTCGTCGACTTGCTCGGCGGCGACGACATCGACGCCAGTGTCGAAGCGATGAGCGTCGATCATGTGGTCTCCGAGGATATCGGTCGTCTTGTCCAAACCGAGGACGCGAATCGAGTAGAGGGCATACGGCACCAGGTAACCCATGTAGTACTGGCGCTGGGCGTGAGTCGCCTGGATGTAGCCCTTGTTCATGTAGCTCAGCGTGTCGGGTTCGAAGTCGAAGGCGACGATCTTGATCTCGCCTGGGTCGATGCCAAGGCTTTCGACAACCTGCGCGTTGCGGTAGGCGTTCGAGAACATGCCGAGCATGCCGACAACGGGTGGGTCAGCGTTTTGAATCCTCTCGGTCAGGTACTCCACGTCCGCTGCGGCGTCTTCTTCGGTCCAACCGACCTTCCTGATTGTGACGTCGTAGCCTGCTGCCTCCAGGGCTTTGCGGGCGCCGTCCGAGCGAGCAAACCCATCGGGCCACTCGTCGGTGTCTTGCCCGAGGATGAGCACCGTTCCACTCGTCTCGGTGATGAGACTGGCGAGCGTTTCGCCGGAAGTCTTGCCCGCTTCGCGGTTGTTCGTTCCGACGTACAACTGACGGTTGGACTCCGCGAGATCGCTGTCAATCGTCACGACCGGCATACCCGCCTTCACAGCGGCATTGATCTCGTCCGTGAGCTTGTCCTCCATTGGCGCAAGCGCAATGCCGCCGTAGCCAGTTTCTCGGCGTTCCTTGACCAGATCAATTTGACGTTCCACCGTGACGCTGCTGTCGTTGGCGTCTGCGGGCGCAACGACTTCCCCTGACAGCTCGAGCTCGGCCATGGCGCGGTTCGCACCCGTTTTGACTGGTTCCCAGTATCCGCCAAACGGCTTTGTCACGACGGCCACGTCGAACGAGTCAGCATCGGTGTCCTTCAGTGCGCCGACGAGCTTGTCGATGCTCGATTCGAGAGCTTCGGGCTTGAACGGACTCTCCGCGACGTTCACGCGTTCGATTTCTTTTGAACCGGTCCCTTCGTCAGCTGATGCGCCACTATCTCCGCAAGCAACAGCCAACAAGCAAATGCCCACCACTCCCAGGGTCTCAACCCACCTTGTTTTCATGATGTATTTCTCTTTTCCTTTCAGTACGGCTTCGTCAATGATTCGCCGGCTCTCGTTACTTCGGCTGCCGCAGGCATCGAGCCTGAAGCGAACCCTCGCGGACGTACTCTTGTTTGTGTATTCGCCACGAGTCGAAAATGAGGTGCTTCGCTGAGCCGAACCTGTCGAAGTTGTACTCGTGCGCTGCCCCCGCATAGGCAACCGGTTTGCCCTCGGATAACATCCTCATGACCTCCGGGAGGTCGCGCCAAGATCCTCTCTCCGTTGCCGTGCTGGTCATCTCCATGATGGCGGCATGCAACTGAGCGGAAGAAGGGTCCGTGTTCCCGTTCGCTTCGGCGTATTGAAGGCCCATTGCGATGAGCACCACGGCGTCGTAGTAGAAGTGGGCAGCGGGAAACGGGCGGTTGCCCTGCCAGCGTTTCGCGAAGTAGTCGGCGAACGCGTCGGAGTTTCCTCGGCCGCAGTTCATCTGCCCGCGATAGTTCTCTTCTTGCACCTCGCACTCACTGGCCAAACTCAGTGTCGGGGCGAGGGTGAGTGTGCCCTGTAGTGACTTGAATGGGACATTCGGCAGGAAGCCTGGCGTATGCAGTGTTGGGCCAAGGAGCCACGAACCCTGGCTCCCGTTGAGCTCCGCCTCGGTGATGATTGTCGATGCCGTCGTCGGATTTACAATCAACAGCGTCCTGTCCGCGCTTGCGCCGACTGCCGCCTCGGTACGTGATGCGTAAGAACCTTCACCCGCTCTGACCGTGACCGATGGCAGCGTGCGTCCGCCGGCATCGACGAACTCCGTAGCAAACTCGGAAGCCACGCCTTGATTGAAGTCGTCGCGGGCGACGAGCGCGTTGGCCGTCTCGACGTTCGTTTCGCGAGCCAGCTCCGAAAGGCCGCAACCAAATGCAAGGGGCGATGGGGGCAGGCGGAGCCAGGCACCGCGTCCTGGCAATCGATCAGCGGCGGGCGAGGCGTAGCCAGCAAGTACGTTGAACAGATTGAGCCCTTTGATGTCGGGCACGATGGCGTCCGCTAGCTCGTTCTCCTCGGGACCAATCAAGTACTGGACGCCCTCGTTGTACATCAGATCGAGCAACCCATCGAGCCCACGATCGGAACCCGAATTGCTGTCGCGGCTCACCAGGCGAAAGTTGCGACCGCTTGCCTGCGCCGCAGCGTTCACGTCCTCGACGGCGAGCAATAGTGCCTGTTCGAGGTTCTGGCCGATCGTTGCGTCCTCGCCCGTGAACGGTAGGGCTGCGCCAAGTGGAGTTCCCGTCTCTCCCGGCGACCGTTCCGCGCCGCAGGCCAACGCGATGAACCCGCTCAGCATACAAGCCCAGAAGGGCCGTGTTCTCTTGTAGGTCATCGACCGGTTCATCGCCTGTGTTTCCTTATCGACGTGCTGACTGTGAACTTGATGCCCGACAGACTGGTTGTGAAACCGGGGTGGACGCTGCCCACTGTGCAGTTCCGGTACGGAGTCATTCTGGTTCATCGCGGTCTACCCGTTACAGTGAACGTGTTTTGGGTAACCTTTTGCAGTGAGTTGTAGATCCGATTGGTTGTGGGTTGCGGTTGGTGTGCGCCGGTTTGCCCCGAGCCGTAGTTGGTGTGTGCTGGAGGAATACTCGGCAGCACGACCGAGTCCGACCACTGGGTGGCGTTTGGGTTGCGCTGAGCCCCACAGCACTGGCTGACACGAGCGCTGTCGCTTGGGTGTTGGTGGACGCGCGTTCTCATCTTTATCGGACGAATTCACGTGAAGTGCCTCCAAGCCGCGGTGATTACGGCTCGGCTGTTCTTCGAAACGTGCTGACTCGTCTGGCCTACTGTCGGGGAGTGGTCCCGTGCTGAGGTTAGCGGCGCAGGGTGGGCACGGGAGGCAGCGTCACCTGCGTCCATTGGGTATACGAAGACGCTTGAACCGAACGGCATGAACTGATTGGAAGTCCCTGACATGCCGTGCTGCGTTGGTGTCTCGACGATTGGTCCGTCCGCAGCCGGACGCTCGCCCGTAGGCTGTCCCAAGGTGCTCGGGTGTCTGAGTTGGAGTGAACCAGCTGGCTCCAAACGGGGCACAAGGGTCAACTTTCCTGAGGGGTTGCCGTTGGAGTGAGGGGTGCACTCTCCTCCACGCAGCAGCTTCAAAGCGTGTCTCGGTAAGTGGGCAACGGGTGCGGCGCTAGCCGCATGTGTGGTCGCTTGGGGACCGAGGTACGCGCATGCTCAAGAGTCCGAGTCAGTCGAAGATCTCGACTTGGTCAAGCTGCTCAATGTCGAGGTGTCCACGGCGACGAAGACAGCAGAAAGTCTCAATGACGCGCCCGCGGTCATTACCGTCGTGACGCGAGACGACATCAGGCGTTGGGGGCATCAGAGCATCGCTGAAGTGCTCGGTCACGTCGTCGGCTTCTACCTCGTCGACAATCACATCCTACCCGACGTGGGCGTCCGCGGGATGACCGGCGGCCTCGGTGCAGAGAGTGGCGTGATCAAGGTCATGATTGACGGTCGCTCCGTGGCCTACCGCACGACATCCGGGAACTGGCTGGGCGTCGAACTCATCCCGATGAGCTCGATCAAGCAAATCGAGATTATCCGAGGTCCGGCGTCGGCGCTGTACGGCGCGGACGCGTTTCTCGGTGTCGTCAACATCATCACTCTGGACCCCGAGGATGTTCGTCCACTGCGGCTGAGGCTAGCCGGCGGCTTCACCGGCACCAATCCGGGTGGGCGGCTCGACGCCTTGGGGGGTGGCATGGTGGGGCCCGTCGACGTGATGCTCGGTGTCGCGGGAGAGTACGACGACCGCAGTGGGTTGAGCTTGCCCGCGGAATCACCCGCGCCGACCCTGCCCAGTGACATCGGTGACAGAAGAGTGGCGCTGAATTTGGAACGCCGATCCATGGTGCTGCAGGGGCGCGTTGGCCTGCGAGATGAAGACACCGGACAGGTCGTATTGAGCGCCTACGGTTCGGGTATCCAGCGCGGCGGCGACTTCGCGCACTGGGCGCAGTTGACGAACCGAACCGCCGCTTCGGGCAAGCACGTTGGAACCGTCGTGGCGCTCGAGCAACTGCGCCTGAACCTCGATTCGGTGTTGCACGCTTCGAGTGAGTTGGACGTTGCGCTGCAAGGCACTTACTTCCGCGGTGGGTTGCTGCCCGAAGACCGCATCGAAATTGAGCTCGCAAACGACGTTCTGTACGTCGAGCGAGACCAGCGCTACTCTGGTTTCGACTCTGCACTGGAAGCGCGTTGGACCCCGGCGTTGCCCGTCAACGGTATCGTCGGGGTCGAGACAGTATTCGATCACGAGCGGCTCCCTCCGCCTCGTCGCATCAATCGCCTTTCTGGGGAGCGGCTCGCCATCGAGTCGAGTGGCGACGGCAGCAACGTCAAGCTGTTCAACGTGGGCGCGTACGTCAGCGCCAACGCGAAGATCTGGGACCCCTGGCTGAAGCTCACCGGCGGGTTGCGCTACGACAACCACAGCCAATATGGCGATCAAGTCACGGGCCGCCTGGGCGTTACGTCGAGGCTCAGCGACGCCATCGTGGCCAAGGTGTTGTACGGCAGCGCTTTCAAGGCGCCGTCACCGTACCTGCTCTACGCGACGCCGCTGCGTCCCGGGGACGTCGTCGGCAGTCCGGAACTTGCACCGCAGAAGGTACACACCGTCGAGGGTCAGTTGTCCTACAACCCGTCCCGCTTTCTGGGTTTGAGCACCGGCGTGTCGCAAAGTTGGTTGCTCGACAAGGCCGAGTTCACCGCGGAAGGCATCAATCAAGCCGCGCGGAACGTCGCGAGTCAGAGCTCGCTGTCGTGGGAAACCAGGGCCGACTATCGGTACTACGACGATCTGCGGCTGTACGGATCGTTCGAAAGGGTTTGGTCGACACGCGATCTCGGCAGTGAAGGCTACGTCGCGGATCTGATAGGGACGAGCAACGTCGTATACCCAGACTGGGTGGGACGCGCGGGCGTCTTGGTCGGAGTGCCGTCGCACCCCAACGTGCCATTGGAATTGGGATCGCAAGCGATCGTCGTGGGTGAACGACGCGTCTCGGATACGAGTATCGTGCAGAATGGTGCTAGTTTCACACTCGACCCCTACGTGATGCTCGACTTGTCCCTGTCGACGCGTGAGTTGTACATCATCACCGGGCAAGAGACGCGATTCGCGTTGCGCTCACGCAACCTGTTGATGGCGCGCGGTCCCGATCCTGGGCCCGTGGCGTTTCAGTACCCGCTGCGTCCGGGCGAGATCTTCTTCGAGGTCGAGCATCTGTTTTGAGTGACGGCTCGAGCGGGGTCGTGTGAGGGGTTCCGGAGGTTCGGGCTGCCACCACCATTGGACGCCCAGCCTTGGGCTGAACGCCCGAATAGAAAAACGTGGGGTGCGCCAGATATCGTTTGACGTCTGTTCAGCACCCCAATATGTAGGGGGTATGTTGGTCCTGGGCATTCGCTCAGGGTGTGTGCCTTCCTCGGTTCGCCATTCGGCGGGCTCCGGTCGGCTCGAAGAGGGAACCCGGTGTGAATCCGGGGCTGCCCCGCAGCGGTAAGTGGAACGAACCTCGCCAATCGAGCACTGGCTTCGGCTGGGAAGCGGCGAGAAGTAGGAAGCGGTCGTCGACCGCGCGCCACGAGCCCGAAGACCTGCCAGCATCCGAATGCGGGAGAAAACCGCGCTCGGCAGACCACAACGTCTCGCGGGAGGCGGCTGGGTGACGAGTACGCTCGGATGTAAATCTGTCGCGTATATCGGCTCCTTGCCGTCCCCGAGGCAAACCCTTGGGGCGAGTGGCCCCAAGCTGGAGGAGCTCAATGTCGAATCAGTTTTCCGTTCAATCCGCATCGCAGCCCGTTGGTGCGTCCATTCCGGCGAGCGGAGCGTCTGCTCGCGCGGAACGGTCCGGGGGAGAAGGTGGAGAGCCAGGGCAGGGAAAGCCACGTTCCTCAGTCGAATCGGGCGATGTTTCGCTGCCGCCTCCGTCGCGACAGCGCGAGACGTCGCGGACCCACACGACGATGCGCGTGACCAAGCGCAACGGCGGTACCGAGCCCGTCGACGTGGGCAAGATCGTGCGCGCGGTCGATCGCTGCTGCGGCGGATTGGATGACGTCGACGCTCTGCGAGTCGCGACGCGGACGATCAGCGGTCTGTACGACGGCGCCACCACTCGGGAACTCGACCAACTCTCCATCCAGACCGCGGCGTCTTTGACGGCAGAAGAGCCCCAGTACTCTCGGCTTGCTGCGCGGCTGTTGGCGACGACCATCGACAAGGAAGTGCGCGCCGTCGGCGTTGCGGCGTTTTCTCAGTCGATCGCCATGGGTACGGAACTCGGGTTGATCAATCCCCGCTTGGCGCAGTTCGTCGCGGACAACGCGCGCAAGCTCGACGACACGATCGAGCCCGATCGCGATTGGGAGTTCGAGTACTTCGGTCTCAAGACTCTCTACGACCGCTACTTGCTGCGACATCCACAGACCCGCAGCGTGATTGAGACCCCACAGCAGTTCTTTCTGCGAATCGCTTGCGCCCTGAGTCAGAACGTTTTCGAGGCGTTGACCTACTACCGAATCTTCTCGCGCTTGGAGTACCTTCCGAGCTCGCCAACGTTGTTCAACGCCGGCACGCGTCATGAGCAACTGTCGAGTTGCTTCTTGCTCGACTCACCGGACGATCATCTCGAGACCATCTACAGACGCTATACGGACGTTGCGTTGCTGTCGAAGTTCTCTGGCGGCATCGGCCTGGCGTACCACCGAGTTCGCAGTCGAGGGTCGTTGATCGAGAGCACCAATGGGTACTCGAACGGAATCGTGCCTTGGCTCAAGACGTTGGACGCTTCTGTTGCCGCGGTCAACCAAGGTGGCAAGCGCAAGGGCGCGTGTTGCGTTTACCTCGAGACCTGGCACGCGGACATCGAGGAGTTCCTGGAGCTGCGTAACAACACGGGCGACGAGGCGGCGCGCACGCACAATCTGAACCTGTCCAACTGGGTCCCCGACTTGTTCATGCGGCGCGTCGAACAAGACGCGCAGTGGTCGCTGTTCGATCCGAAGGTCGTGCCAGAGTTGCCCGACTTGTATGGGGAACGATTCGATGCCGCTTACGAGGCTGCCGAAGCGAAGGGGCTCGCGAGTCGGACGATTTCAGCTCGCGCGCTGTACGCGAAGATGATGCGCACGTTGGCCCAGACCGGCAACGGGTGGATGAACTTCAAGGACAAGTGCAATCGGGCCTGCAATCAGACAGCCGAGTCCGGCAACACCGTTCACCTGTCCAACCTTTGCACGGAGATCGTCGAAGTGACGTCGGCGCAGGAGACGGCGGTGTGCAACCTCGGGTCCATCAATTTGTCTCGGCACGTTCGACAGAGCGATGCTGGCGAGCCCGAATTCGATTTCGACAAGTTGGGCGAAACGGTCCGCATCGCGGTGCGCCAGCTCGACCGCGTGATCGATTTGAATTACTACCCCATCGAGCAGACGCAAGCCTCCAACAGCCGGTGGAGGCCCGTGGGGCTTGGAGCCATGGGCTTGCAGGACGTCTTCTTTCAGCTGCGCCTGGCGTTCGACAGCGCCCAAGCGCGCGAGTTGTCGCGACGCATTGCCGAAGAAATCTACTTTCACGCGCTGTCGACGTCCGCCGACCTCGCGGAGAGCGATGGCGCGCATTCGGCTTTCGCGAGCACGCGAGCGGCGCGGCAGGAGCTGCAGTTCGACGCTTGGGGCATCCAGCCGGAAGACACCGAACGCTGGAGTGTGTTGAGGGAACGAATCGCCAGGGTGGGTTTGAAGAACTCGCTGCTGGTGGCCATTGCCCCGACAGCCACCTTGGGGTCGATCGCTGGCTGTACGGAATGCATCGAGCCGCAAGTCTCGAATCTGTTCAAACGCGAGACGTTGTCTGGGGACTTCGTGCAGGTCAATCGCTACCTGGTTGCGGAGTTGAAGCGGCTCGGGCTTTGGACCGCTGACGTTCGCTCCAAACTCAAGCTCCACGAAGGCTCGGTGCAAGCGATCGAAGAGCTGCCTACGGAGACGCGGTTGCTCTTTCGCACGGTCTGGGAAATCCCCATGCGGTCGCTGATCGACATGGCGGCGGATCGCGGTGCCTTCATCGATCAGAGCCAGTCGCTCAACCTGTTCCTCGAGAGCCCGACGATCGAACAGCTCTCGAGCATGTACTTCCACGCATGGAAGCGCGGCTTGAAGACGACCTACTATCTGCGATCACGGCCCGCGACGCGTATCGCCAAGACCACAGTCAGTGAGACGCCCCGCGAAGAGGACCCGTCGTGGACGCCTTCGGCACCGTTGGTGGAGCGCAAGACCGAAGCGTTGGCCTGTTCCCTCGAAAACCCCGAAACTTGTGAGGCTTGCCAATGAGCGTTCAGCGCCCCGAGCGGTTGCTCGACCCGGGCTTGTGTCTCACGTTGCGGCCGATGACGTACCCGATGTTCTACGAGATGTACCGCGGTGCAATCAAGAACACCTGGACCGTCGATGAGGTCGACTTCTCTACAGATCTCGCAGACTTGCGCAAGATGGGGGAAGCGGAACGACATCTGGTTCGGCGCCTCGTTGCCTTCTTTGCCACGGGGGATTCGATTGTTTCGAACAACCTCGTGCTCAACCTTTACAAGCACATCAACGCACCCGAAGCGCGCATGTACCTGTCGCGGCAACTGTACGAAGAGGCGCTTCACGTGCAGTTCTACCTCACACTGCTCGACACGTACATTCCCGAAGAAACGGAGCGACACGCCGCGTTTGCGGCCATTGACAACGTGCCCTCGATCCGCGCGAAGGCCGAGTTCTGCATGAAGTGGCTCGATTCGATTCACGACCTCGACGCGTTGAGGACGCGCGAGGAGCGTCGGCGTTTCCTGCTCAATCTGATCTGCTTCGCCGCGTGCATCGAAGGCTTGTTCTTCTTCGGAGCCTTTGCCTACGTGTACTTCCTGCGTTCGAAGGGCTTGCTACACGGGTTGGCGGCGGGCACCAACTGGGTGTTCCGTGACGAGAGCGCGCACATGGCCTTTGCGTTCGAAGTGATTCGCACGGTGCGGCGCGAAGAACCCGAGCTGTTCGACGAACAACTTGGCAAGGACGTCGTACGGATGTTGGAAGAGGCAGTGGAGTGCGAGGTGCAGTTTGCACGGGACTTGCTTCAGGGCGGAGTGGCCGGCTTGTCCGTCGACGACATGCGCGCCTACTTGCAGTACTGTGCCGATCAACGGTTGAGCACGTTGGGACTCTCCGAGCACTTCGGTGCGAAGAATCCTTTTGGGTTCATGGATCTTCAAGACGTGCAGGAGCTAGCGAACTTCTTCGAGCGACGGGTTTCGGCCTATCAAGTCGGTGTTGCCGGCGACGTGGCGTTCGACGCAGCGTTCTGAGGCAGGCTCGGCGTCTGGTCACGTCCGTGGGGGCGAGCGAGAACCCCATCTCGATTCCGACGGGCAGCCCGGGGCTTGGCTGGGGGGCCAGCATCGGCTGCTCGCTTCGGGAACGCTCGACGCAGCAACCCCGGATAGGGCACACCTGCAAGAGGAATGGCGTGCTAGAGGGCGATTCATACTTCGCCATGTCCGAGTCAGCACAGCAATCAGCGCCACGCGGTCCTGAAGCTTCGAGTCTTCCCGCTTCGCCCTGGGGGCACGACGAGTTTGAGCCCCCTCTGTTGTTTCCGGAGCGCGGCGCTGAACCCGGTGCAGACATCTCGCCGGAGGTGCGGCGAGCGGGGTTGACGCATTCCGCTCGCTTTGCCGCGTTGCTCGGCGGGGCCCTGCTCTACTGCGCGCTCGCCACCGCGTCGAGCGGCGCGCCTTGGTTGCCGGCGTCGGAGGCAGTTGGGGTATGGGCCGCCGCGGGAGTGTCGCTCACCGTCGGAGCCGCGCTGCTTTGGGCTCCGTTCACGCTGACGGCTCGCGGTGTCGTCGCGTCATCCTATTGGATCGCACTGAGCCTGGCACTGTCGTGGTGGCAAGTGCAGGAGGGAGTGTTGGCTGGGCTGTTGGCTTCAACGCCCTGGCGAGCGCTTCTGGTGGTCGCCACGGTGGCGTTGGTGCCGTCTTCTTGGACTTGGGCAACGGTGCTGATGGTGGCTGTTGCGGCCAGTCGCAGTGTCGTGGCGTTGTCGGGGTCGGGGAGCGCGCCGGTTCTCGGCGACGTCGGTGCGTTCCTCTACGGCATTGAGTGGCTGGCGGTGGCGTGTGCGCAGCTCCTGTACGTCGGTGTTTCGGCGGCGTGGCGTCGCTTGGGTCGAGAGCAACTGCTGGCAGGTTATCCGCTTCGGCGACGTATCGGCGGTTCGAAGGTCGTGGATGTGTGGCTGATCACCAGCGGTCGCCTCGCGCTCCCGGTTCTAGCTCACGTTTTGCGAGTTCCCAGCGACGCGCGAACTCGTGTCTTCGAGTCCTTCCGACGAGACATGGCTCTGCGCGCTCGACTCCAGTCGCCACACTTACCCGTGATCGTCGACTTTGGACGCACTCGGACCCGCGAGCTCTACGTCGTTTCGGAGCGCTGCTCGGGCTTGACGCTACAAGAGTTGAACGCCCGACACGGCGACAGCTACCCCGAACGAGTGATCTTCATTCTCTCTCAGATCTGCCACGCTCTCCACGAGGCTCATCAAAAGGGTCTGATCCATGGGGCTCTGAATCCCGCCAGCGTTCTCGTCGGTGCTCGCGGGCTCGACTTCGACCACGTTCGAGTCCTCGGCTTGGGCATGGGCAGCTGGCATCGAATGGCGGGGGTGCTCTCCGCGGCACGCCCGGCGGACGCCGCCGACGTCGGTGGTTTCTCAGTGCAGCAGGAGTATCTCGCTCCCGAACAAGTGATGGGTGCTGGTGAGCTGACTCCCGCCGTCGACGTCTATGCCTTGCGTTGCTTGGGATACTGGATGCTCGCTTCGCGACCGCCCTTCACGGCAGAGTCCAAGCGCGAGTTGACCCGGCTGCAGCTCGAGTCGCCTGCGCCCCGGTTGTCGGAGGTGTGCAAGCTCAACCCCCCGAAGGACATCGAGCAGGTCCTGTTGGATTGCCTGGCGAAGGACCCGGAAGAGCGCATCGCCGACGTGAATCAATTGCGCGTCCGCTTGCGACGGTGTCTGGCGGCCAACCACTGGTCTTCCGGACGCGCGCAGCGCTGGTGGGAGGCCAACGAGAAGCAGAGTGATCAGTCGGATGCTTCGTCGTTCGGTCCGCGATTGCCTCGACGCGACATGCTAGCTGGTTTGTTGGGGCGCGCCGACGAGTGAGGCCGCCAACCCACCGACTCCCGCTTGCTCATTTCGGGGGCTGACTCGGTGAGGTCTCGCTGACCAGCTTTGCCAACAGCGCCAATTGCGAGTTCACCTTCAGCTTCACGAATATCGATCGAATGTGTGTTCGAACCGTGCTCACCGAGACGCCGAGATTGGCCGCGATCTCCTGCGCTTGACGTCCTTTGGCGAGGTCATCCAGCACTTCGCGCTCTCGCGCCGACAGTTGGTGCAGATCGAGACGCTCCAGGCTTGGTAGGCGACGTTCTGTCAGTGAATCGTCTGACGGGTCGCCCTCGGGAACGAGCGATGGTGGCGGAGTCAACAACGCGTTCTTGAGTGAGTCGATCCAGTCGGACAGCTCCGCGACGCGTTGTTCGGCAGTCGTCAACACGCGTAATGCGGCGCCGCGGATGATTGCGCGGTTCAAACGGTCGCACAGCTCCGGGATCTTGGGCGGCTTGACGACGTAGTCGACCACACCGAGGCGCATCGCTTCGACCGCGCTATCCATGGATGGGTAGCCCGTCAGCAAGACGACAGGAACGATTCGCCCATCGTGCGAGAGCCCGCGCACGAACTGGAGCTGCTCGTTGCCAGGCATGTTGATGTCGAGCAACAGGACGTCGTAGTCGTGTGACCTCATTGCGTCCCTCGCCTCGTTTGCCGTGCACACGCATTCGACGTCGAACCCCATGGCGCGCAGGGCGTCTCCCATGGGGGTGAGGACGCCGTCGTCGTCGTCGGCAAACAGAACCTTTCCACGCGATTGCGTTGACGTCGTCAAAGCGTACTGCCCTTCGGCTGTTGTGAGTTTGTATGCGGCGCGCGCTTGAGCGCCAAGGTGAAGATGCTGCCCACGTTCTCGCCGTCCTCGAACCAGAGGTCGCCGCCACAACGCCGAGCGATCGCTCGTGAGATGTGGAGACCGAGCCCGATTCCCGTGCCTGGTGCCTTGGTAGATGTGAACGGTTCGAACAGACGATTGGCGATGGTCGGACTGACGCCGTCGCCTTCGTCGGTGACGGAGACCATTGCGTAGCCGCCAGGCTCGAGCGCATGCTGACGATCCTCGGGCGCGACCTCTAGTCTCGAGGTCGCAATGACGACCTTGCCCCCGACCGGCATCGCGTCGCGTGCGTTGTTGATGAGGTTCAACAAGACGTGCTCGATGGCGTACTCGTGCGCCGAAACTGCTCCCGCTTCGGGACCGAGCTTCAGTTCGAGCTCGATGTTCTTTCGCAGCGTTCGGCGAAACAAGCTCTGCAGGTTCTTGATGCGCTCGTTGACGTCGATGCAGACGGTCACGTCGTGCGCATCGCCGGCGGCGCTCAAACGCAACAATTGACGCGATAGGGCGCGCCCCCGGTCCACCGCGCCACTCAGGGCGTCCAGGTACGGGAGACCATCGGGCGGCAGAAAGCTGCCGAGCATGAACGCATTGCTTTCAACTGCGGTCAGTACGTTGTTGAACTCGTGCGTCATACTTGCCGACAAGCTACCAACGATCTGCAACTGCTCGACGATCCTCAACCTGCTCTCCAAGCGATCGCGTTCGGTTACGTCGCGGATGCAGAGAATCGAAGGCTGATCGGTCGATTCTGGGAGATGCGACACGCTGATCTCCATCGAGAAGACGCTTCCGTCCTTGCGGCGCCCCGTCTCGCGGACCAAACGAGCGGCGCTGGCGGGGCTCTGGCCAACCAGCAACCCGGTCACCCGCTCCGAAAGCACCTGCCCATTCGGTGCCAACAGCCGGTCCACCGGGTCCCCCAACACTTCCTCAGCGGAATACCCGAACTGCTGCTGTGCGCCTTTGCTGAAGACCACGATTCGCTGCTCGTGGTCCAGAGACACGACGCCGTCGGCGGTCTGGTCGAGGACAGCACGTAGCCTGGCCTCGGCGAGAGAACACTCTTGCTGGGCGACGCGTCTCTCCTTGTCCGCGAAGTGGCGAAACAGCGCCAACCGGATCGATGCTCTCAGAACCGGATCGCTGAACGGCTTGGACACATAGACGGTCGAGGTGAGCCCGCCCACCCTTGCGAGGGTGTCCGTGTCGGCATATCCCGTCACGAACATCAGTGCGCAGTCGACCTCCTCCTGAACCTTCTCACCGACGGTCAGCCCATCGTCCCCGCCCAGGCCGATGTCCATCAGCACGAGGTCGGGTCGGGTGTCACGAGCGAATTTCACCGCGTCCAAAGCGCCGTGAGCGGTACCCACCACGTGTAGCCCCATCGCGTCGAGGCGGCGCTTCAGATCTCTCGCCACGACAACTTCGTCCTCGACGATCAGCACCTTGGGCGGCACGGCGTCGAGTGCCGGCAGCTGGTTTGACGCGCTCGTGGCCACTCCTGAATGCTCCCTGTCCTCTCGCTCAACCGTCCCCTCCGCGGCGCACCATGACAGGAACGGGCTGACGGGTAAAGACGGTGTTTTCTACCGGTCAACACATTTGACTAGTTAGAAACGGTGGAGCGGTATTTTGGACGCCGACCCGATGGTTCCGACGAGCGCCTGCGCTGACGCACGACGTGCGCCAAGGCGATGGCAGGCGTGCGTGCTTGCTGTTTTGGGTACACGACATCCGCTGGGCTCGCTCGCGGGAACCGTTCCGTTTTGGCGCGACCTCGGTGGGGCCGCGAACCGAGATCTTGGTGTTTCTCTGAGGCATCTACTTCTTGGGCGCCTCCCCGTTGGCAACTTCCAGCAGCTGTGTGCATTGTCAGGGTTGGGTTCGCGTCGGGCTCGAAGCGGCGGTACTCGAAGGCACGTCCACGTCGACGCACGCACCTCTTGGTTGGCTGTATACGCTTCCCTTACCTCCCCGATTCGGACACATGGTCGTACCGTTCTGCTTCCAATGGATCGTGACGGGTCAGCCGCGCAAGTCCGTTGATGTTCGCGCTGGCGCGCACCGCTTGGCGAGAGAAACTGTCGTCGATGGGGATTGCGAGCCAATGGACTTCACACGACAAGCCACGAGTGCTCGTCATCGACGACGACGCAGCTGTTCTTCAGCGTACCCATGACTACCTGAGTGCAAAAGGGTTGAGCGTACGGACCACGGCCAACGTGTTCGAGATACCCAGCATCGTCGGGACGTTCCGCCCGAACCTCGTCGTGCTCGACATCAGGATGCCCGCGTTGAGTGGCGAAGGCGTTGCGACCACGCTTCAGCGCATGTGCGACGTGCCGATCATATTCTACTCTGCCGTGCCGGTCGACGAAGGGCGCGGAGCGGCACGGCAGCACTCGGGCGCGAAGTTCGTATCCAAGGCTGGCGGAGTGCGTGAGCTGTTTCAGGGCATCGAAACGATGCTTCTGGGCCGTACGGCGAAAGAAACCCAAGACTGAACGTGAGGGGAACATGCAAGAGCACGAACGACTGCGAGTGAAGCGAGGTGTCAGTGTTGCTCGAGATGAGGAGCAAGCCGTCAAGGAGCTGCATGCGGCGATTCACCAGTCAGACGCGGTGCTGACGGTGTTCTACTGTTCACCGAACTACGATGTAGCGAAGCTGGGCGCCGCGTTCAAACGTGCGTTTGGGGATCAAGTGGTGCTTGGCTGCACCTCGGCCGGCGAGATTGGTCCAGACGGCTACGTCAGTGACGGACTGACTGGCGTGAGCTTGGCGTCGGACGACATGGCGGTCATCTCGCGTCGGCTCGACTCGCTCAGTTCGGTTCAGATGAACGACGGTCAACAACTCGCCCAAGCCATGTTGCGCTCTCTCGATCCTGAAGGTCAGGCGCGCGCTGAGGGCAACCTGTTTGGCTTCATGCTCATTGACGGTTTGTCGTGCAAAGAAGAAGTCGTCGTCGCTTCGCTGTATCGCGGTCTCGGCGACGTGACGCTGTTTGGAGGCTCTGCGGCGGACGGCACGAACTTCCGCAAGACGTACGTCTATCACGACGGCGAGTTCCGCGAAGACTGCTGTGTCTTTGCGCTGATCAAGACAACCCTACCGTTCATCGTTTTCAAGACCGAACACTTCGTCAGTTCGGAACAGAAGTTGGTCGTGACCGAGGCAGATCCCGAACGTCGTGTCGTGACGGAGATCAACGGCGCCAGCGCTGCCCGGGAGTATGCGCGGGTGGTCGGCCTCGATTTCGATCATCTGACGCCCACGACATTCGCGGCATATCCAGTCGTGGTTCGGTTGGGCGGGTCGTACTACGTGAGGTCGATTCAGAAGGTGAATGAGGACGAGAGTCTGACGTTCTTTTGTGCCATCGATGAAGGCATCGTGCTCACCGTGGCAAAGGGTGTCGACATCGTCGAGAATCTCAAAGACGCGTTTGCCGGCGTCGAGGCGTCGATCGGGAAGCCCAAAGTCGTTCTGGGCTGTGATTGCATTCTGCGCGGGCTCGAACTCGATCAGCGTCAGATCCGGGATCAAGTCGGAGCTGTGATGGCGGCGAACCAAGTTTGCGGCTTCGGCACCTACGGCGAGCAGTACAACGCCATGCACGTCAATCAGACCTTCACCGGCGTGGCCATCGCCGAACCGGCGGTAGCGGCGGAATGACGGAGCACGAGCAGCTGGAAGCGCTACGCGCCGAGCTGGCGCGCGAGCGCAAGATCAACGCGTCGCTGATGCGGCGGGTGGAACGCAACATGGACATTCAGGGCGACGCCTTCTCCCTGTTCCAGGCGGCCACCGTGTTGGAGAAGAAGGTTCGCGAGCGCACGGCCGCCCTGGAGGAGGTGCTCGCCGAGCTCAAACGCTCGAACCGTGATTTACGCTTCGCCAAGGACGAGGCGGAGGCGGCGGCGCGGTCCAAGGACGAGTTTCTGGCAGGGATGAGCCACGAGCTGCGCACGCCGCTCAATGCGGTGCTCGGGTTGTCCGAGATCCTGCAGGAGGGCATCTACGGGGGCTTGAACGACAAGCAGCAGGAGGCGTTGAGGACGATTGAAAGCAGTGGGCGTCATCTGTTGTCGCTGATCAACGACATCCTCGAGATCGCGCGCATTGGTGCTGGAACACTGAAGACCGAAGCCGGCGACGTGCGGCTCGACGACTTGTGCAACGCTTGCATCGGCTTGGTGCGTGCCCAGGCCAAGAGGAAAGACATCGAACTTTCTTGCAGCTTTCCTTCCGACTTGCCAATCATCGAGAGTGATGAACGACGCCTGAAGCAGATCATCGTGAACCTTCTTGGCAACGCCGTGAAGTTTACCGACAAGGGCGGAAGGGTCGGCTTGGAGTTGACTCTCGAGGGCGAGCAGTTGGCGATCGCCGTCTGGGACACTGGGATCGGTATCGCTCCGGAAGACCACGAGCGCGTGTTTACGCCGTTCGTCCAGGTCGAGAGCTCGTTGGCCAGGCGCTACGAGGGCACCGGCTTGGGGCTGGCACTGGTGCAGCAGCTTGCTCGCGTCCTGGGAGGAGAGGTAACTCTGGAAAGCGAGGTCGGGAAAGGCAGCCGCTTTACCGTGTCTGTCCCGATCACGGCGAGTACCGTCGCGAGTGCCGCACCCCAGGGGGACGGTTCTGACGAAGGTGCGGTCCCGAGCGGCGGTAGGCTGATTCTCCTGGCTGAAGACAACGAGGCGAACACCGTCACCGTTGGTGACTATCTGCGTGCTAGAGGTTATCGTGTGGAGACCGCCGTCAACGGTAAGTTGGCGCTGGAGAAGGTTCGGGATCTCAATCCCGACCTGGTGCTGATGGACGTGCAGATGCCGGAAATGGATGGCCTCGAGGCGATGCGTTGTATCCGTTCCGAACTACGGCGTTCGAGCCTGCCAGTCATTGCGTTGACCGCGCTTGCCATGGGCGGGGACCGCGATCGCTGTTTGGAAGCTGGGGCGAACGAGTACGTGACCAAGCCCGTCAGCTTGCGCGAGCTCATCACCGTCATCGAAGCACACTTGGGTCAAGGCAGCGTGGACGCGGCGTGACCGCGGGGTCGAAGCGGACCCTCTGAGCAGCGGAGCAGTGACGCTCGTGACCCGGGTCTCCCATGAGCTGGTCCGTGTTGGAGAAACGTCTTGGAAATCCCACGGCCGGGCCCCGATCGCGCACTACGGAACGCGGCGTATTGTGCTGCGACCACTACAGTTCGACGGCGGCTGTCCGTAGTCCAAACCGAGGTAGCGATGTCCTTCTTCGGTTTGCGTGCCAGTACACCGCAACAAGCACGGGTTCTTTACGTTGATGACGATCCAGCCGTTCTACGGGCTTTTGCTCGAACCGTTACCAGCGCAGGCTGGAAGGTCGACCTGGCGGTGAATGCCGAAACCGCTCTGAAGTTGGCTAGGAAGAATTCCTATGCGGTGGTGGTTGCCGATCACCACATGCCAGACATGACCGGTGAACAGTTGATCGCGCAGTTGCGTCCGCTTCAGCCGCAAGCGAGTTACGTCGTGGTCACCGGCCATTCAGACTTGGCCGTGGCAGCGTGCAAGACGCCTGGCCTGTTCGTCGTGATCAGTAAGCCTTGGGACTCCGAAACGCTGCTGAACATACTCACGGCGTGCAAGCGTCGACGCTCCCACATCTCGAGTGCGCGCCGTTCAGCGTGAGAGCTCCGCGACTCGCAGTTCCGCACGGGCGAGCCTCGGCTACATCGTCCACGGCTGTGCGTTGGCGTCGGTGTGGTCTGCCCAACGTCGTTGAAGAAGATCGAGCTTCTCGATGGTGGACGCTTCCAGTGGCGCTGGGCCCTTCGCCGCTCGAAGGAACTGCTCGAGTCGCGACGTGTCACTGGTGGCGCCTACCGTGGCGCGCACGAGTGGTGACGAATGAGCGAAGCGAACGCAGAACTCCGACCAGGTAGCAACCTCTGAGTTTTCGAACAAGGGTGCCACCTCGGTTGCGCGTGCTTGAAGGTACGGCTTCCACGCAGCGCCAGGAACGTCTCGCAGGCGCAACACATCGCCGCCAGCGACCGTCCGCATGGCTATCACTGGAACGTGCCGCGCGACGAGCAGATCCCACAGTTCGTTCGATGCGAACCGCTGCAGCGGGTTGAAGTACAGGATACAGCCGTCGATGAGGTCATCCGCGTCGCCTGAACGGAGCGCCTGCAGGGCGACGTGGCTCGTCCAAGGAAACACTTCGAGCACGAAGTGGTCGACCAATCCATCGACTCGTAGCGCCTTCAAGTCCTCGTAACAGCGACCGCCCCGCGCGAAGTCTTCTGCGAGTTGACCACCCAGGCACAACTGACCAACGTCGATCTTCGTCACTGCCAACGCTTCCGCATGTCGCGCAATCGTTGCTCGAATCTCATCCACGCTTTCGTTTCCGAGCTTGACGATCAGCTGGGGAACGCGAGCACGGTTGGCGTCGAATGCGCGACGCAACACGCTCAGCGCGTTGCCGTACTGCTCGCTGGTGTGGAACCAAATGCCCGCGTTCATGGCGCGCGCAGCAACCTCGAGCCGAGTTTCGAGGGGTACGGCATCATCTCCCAGGCGTGTAGTGCCATAGATATACGATGATAGATTCTCGGGAAGGCGGTTGGACGGAAAGGGTCTCATCTGTATGGGCAGACCTGTAGCGCGTGGCTGCAGTGAAAACCAGTGGACACATGGCGTTTGGGTCGAGATCCGACGCGCCGCTTGAGGGCCGTTCCGTCACCCGAACCAAGCCGAGAACGTGAGCGTTGCCCGCCTGCGAAACGTCAGGGCTCCGCTTTCGGACCGTCGCCTTCGGAACCAGGATGGGGCGCAGCGGGGTCGCTCCCCTGGCCCGCGGAGTCCGCGTGACTCGACTGGCGACACGTTCGGGCTTGGACCAGAGCAGTTTGCGCAGCCCTGGCGGGAACAAACGTCCAGTTTGCGCAACATTTACCGAATTGAGGTCGGACAACTTGCGCCAGTGTAGGGCGCGTGAACAGAATGTGCGGCCTGCGAATTGTTTCCGGCCCCGCCCCGTGAGTGCAACGACGGTCTGGGGAATTGATGGTCGGGGGCACCTCGACCGTCGAAGCGTACGACAGCGTTGATCAGGTGCGGCGCTTCATCCCGCGTTGGGTGCGCGACTCGTCACGGACAATGGTCGAGTCGTTTCCGGGCTCACGAAGTTCGCCACCGTGCGATGGGTTGGAGGGGGGCCAAGCGCGCTGGACGTTGCGTTCCCCGGCAGTCGTGATGCTCGGCGTTGGCGCCGCGGAGCGTCCGTACCGTGCCAGTCAGGCGCACCTGGAAAATCTTGCGCAACGCGTGAGGTGAGTTCCAAACGAGGCGAGTTTTGTCCGCATTGTATCGCCGATGTGGCGGCACGGTATTCGGACTGATCGCCGAACGCATGTTAGCCAACTCCACGCATGACAACGTTGCTGCTTCTGCGCACAATCCAGGTGTGGGTTTGCAACGCGGGAGGTCGCAACATGGAAGCCAGAAGTGAGTCCGTCGGTAGCATCATGCGTTCGCCGTTGGTCACGATCCCTCCAGAGCTGAGCGTGCGTGAAGCGCTCGAATACGCTCAAGGGCATCGAGTGCATCATTTGGCGGTGATGCGGCAACAGATGCTGCTGGGGTTGGTGTGTACCTGTGACATGTATGAGGCCAGCGTCGATTCGCAGATCGCCGGGGTGATGAGTTCACCGCCGGTTGCTGTGGATCACGATAGCAGCGCGCTCGATGCCGCTCACGTGCTGGCAAGCCGTGGTGTGGGCTCCGTCATCGTCACCGTCGAGGGGGCGCCTCGTGGAATCGTCACACGCGGCGATCTGCTGCGGCACGAACCCCGGCTCGAGGCGGAGATGGGTCCGTGTCGGTGCGACTGCTGTGGGTTGACTCGACATCTCAGAAGCGACTCCTACGGACAGACTCTGTGCATCTATTGCCGTGAGCGCAGTTCTGACATTGGTTGGCTCGAGTTGGGCGACGCGTCAGGCTGAGTCGACGAGTTCGACGCAGCTGGAGCCGTTTCTCTGCTGGCGCGCGACGAGCGCGCCTCGTGCCACTGCGTCACTCAGGCTTGGGGACAATCGACTCGATGACGACGCGATATCTGCCCGTGGGGCTTTGCTCACGACATCCAACGGAGAGCGCGAACCCGCTTTCGCGCACCGGACCCCCGCACAGGCCCAGTAGTTCGTCGTTCCAAGCAGTTGCGCGTGTCAGTAACTCCTGGGGCGTTTCGAGAGCGGTCATCGTCGGAACGCCGAAGTCTCCAATGCAGCCAGATGAGAAGAATATCCGAACCCACGGTGTGGCGTCGTCGTCGGCGAACAGTCGTAGGCGTATCTGAAGTTGCCCCGATGCGGGTGCGTCGCGCAATTCGACGGCCAGCAGGGGAAATTCAGGAGTAACGGTGTACTCGTTGTCTTCACAGCGCGGCAACTGGCCCTCGAACACCAAGCAACTGCCCGCCTCGCACAGTGATTCGTCTGGGCCGTTCGTCGCGAACCGAGCCGTCCCGTAAATGCCGTCCGCCAGCGTCACGTCGAAGTCGAGAGCCGGATCCGCGACGGCGGCGGGCAAGACGTCGAACTGCGTGCCTTCGGCCACAGCGACGTTCCCCGCGCGATCGGTGTACTGCGGCGCAACCGCGAGTGAAAGCAGTCGACCCGTGGCTGCAGCTGGCTCCACGAACCGTGCGGTGGCGACCGGTCCTCCCAGCGCAAACAGGAACTCCACAGGCACGGTTTGACCTCCGCCATCGATGAACTCGACGGAGCTCGCGGCCGCGTCGAGATCTTGGAGGGTCTGTTCGTACACACCGTTCGGCATCAATACGGGTTCGGAAAACGTGAAGCCGAAATTGGTGAACGGAAACACGACTGGCCCGGGGCTCATGGGGTTGGCCCGGAGCTGGGGTGCCGTTTCGTCCGTCGCGAGTCGAATGGGAATCCAAATTGGTTCGACGTCGCCGTTGCCCTCACACGAGTACGGCATGTTGAGCTGACCGGTGCCGGTCCAGCCAGCGTCATCCAGTTCGAGCCTGATCGCTGGTCGCGTCAGCCTGTCGCGCCACACCGTTTCGGGTAGTTCGACTGTGGTGGTGTCGAGGGTCAGGGCGGAAACCGTCTCCGTCGCGTGCCATCCCCAATCTGCAAACGCTCTCCCCGACAGCAGCCCTTCCTCGTCGAAGAGATGCACGTTGGAATGTGTGTTGGTCCACAGGGGCTCGCAGCCCTCAACCGTGGGGATGTCGTCGAGCCAGAGGTCGAATTCCCCGAGAAGCTCGGGCCGATCGGCGGCAGTTGGCGAGCGCTCAGTAACTGGTGTCGTACCCGCGTCGTTTGGCAGTGGTGATGTGGACGACGGGGAAGTGGTGGAAGCGTCGCCGGTTGTCGTGGGTGAGCCCGGCCCGGCTGACGTCGACGTAGGCGTTGTCATCGTCGGCATGCCGTTTGCCGCTCCGGGTTGCGACGAACTCGCGCTTGGCCTCGACGCCGTTGGTACACCCGCCGGAGCCGTTGCGTCTGCCGCCATCGAGGAAGGTTCTGCCTCCGTGGGGTGAGCGCGTTGGGCTCCGCCTCCGTCGCGGAAGAACGATGCGTCGGGCCCCGTGCCCGGCGAGGTTGCCGCGGGATCGCCGTTGCTGACGGTGTCGACGTCCGCTGGCGATGGTTCTGAGCAAGCAAGTGCCACCAGGGGCAACGCGGATGCGAGCCTCGTCGGACTGGGAGACCTCACGGCGGTAACCGTAGCGCAATCGACGACTCGTGCACCCTGCTGCGTTTCGGTCAGGAGCGGCCCGGACGTCGTCCCGTCCCTGGCGATGCCCGACAGTCGATCCCCTCGTCCTTCTCAGATGGTGGCTCGCCGTGGGCGATGCTCGCGCTTCAGAGCGGTTCCGAGTCTGGGTGTGACACACCGCCGGCACAGTCGACATGCAGCTTGACACCCTGAGGGAATCGGAGCTGTACTTCGTCTATGGCAGTGAACCCTGAGGTCGAGGCATGGTTGGCTCGGTATGATAACCCGCAGAAGTCAACGCTGATGGCGGTTCGGGAGATCATCCTGGCGGCGGATCCGCGGATCGGCGAATGCATCAAATGGCAGTCGCCGACATTCACCTACAACGGCAATCTGGCCAGTTTCAACCCACGCGCGAAACAGTTCGTCAGCCTGATGTTCCACACCGGTGCCCAGATCCCGGGCGAGTTTCCGAACCTGAAAGGGGGAGCCGGCACGGCGCGCTACATGCAGATTGAGTCCATGGAAGCCGCTGCGGAACTGTCGAACGAGCTGAAGCAGATCGTGCTGGCGTGGTGTGAGTTGAAAGCCGATGGGAAAGCAAGCGATGGAACTTCCAGGAACGAGCGCGGCAGGCCGGCTCGACCCAGCAGGGGCGCCTCGAAGAAAACCGTCGGCGCGAAGCCATCCTCGCGCGCTGCTGCCGCGAAGGGCGCTCGGGCCGTGGCCAAGGAGGCATCGCCTTCCGCGAAAGATCGCGCCGTGCGCACAGCGACGCCCCGAAAGCCCGTGTCGAAAGCCGCGGCCGGGAAGGCGGTAGCGTCGACGGGTGCGGGATCATCCAAGGTTCGGGTAAACGCTTCCGCGGCGACGGCTGCGGGGACCGCGTCTTCCGCGGCGAAGAGTACGGCGGCGAAGAGTACGGCGGCGAAGAGTACGGCGGCGAAGAGTACGGCGGCGAAGAGTACGGCGAAGGCTTCTGCAACGAAGGCTGCTGCGACGAAGGCTGCTGCGACGAAGGCTGCTGCGGCCAACGTCACGGCGTCTCGCGCCAAGGGGCGTGCAGCCGGCGGCAATGGGAAGAAGACTGCGGCTGGGTCGAAGCGCTCCTGAGTCCCGCTCGGCGTGAGCGCTAAGTTGACGATGCGTGCGAGCAAGCCCGGGTACCATCACTTCGTGTCGGGCCACCGGCGTGTGATCGATCGGACCGGGCGGATGCGTCGGCGCGGGCACGCTGCTGGAAACAGTCACGAAATGGCTGCGGGTGCTCCATGCGATCAATGCGCAGCAAGTATCGCCACACGAAGATCATCGCCACGCTCGGACCGTCCACCGAAAGCGAGGAACGTCTCGTTCAGCTGATTGAAGCGGGGGTTGACGTCATTCGACTGAACATGGCCCACGGGACGCGAGACTGGGTCAAGACCGTCGTTCAACGTATTCGTTCCGTCTCGCGCTCCGTCGGACGCCACGTTGCTGTGATGATGGACGTCAAGGGGCCCGAGATCCGCACTGGCCCGGTCCAAATCCCGTTGGAGCTGGGGGTTGGAGACGAACTCGAGCTGTACACGGACACGCCAATGAGCGAATCGCGTGCTGTGAGTGTGAACTATCCGGGCCTGCCTGCTGACGTCACCGTCGGCGCGACGGTGCTGCTCGACAGTGGTTTGATGCGCTTCGAGGTCGTGCGGAAGGATCAGTCGCGCGTCTGGTGCAAGGCACTCACGCCTGGCACACTGGGCTCCCGGCGTCACATCAACCTGCCTGGCGTCGAGGTGAATCTGCCGTCGCTGACCGAGAAGGACGAGCATGACATTCGGGCGGGGGTCGACGTGGGCGTCGACTTTTTCGCTTTGTCGTTCGCGCGTCGAGGTGAAGACATCGTCGTCCTGCAGACGTTGCTCGATCACCTGAACTCCAGGGCGCGCATCATTGCCAAGATCGAGGATCAAAGCGGTGTGCGGCACCTCGAAGACATCGTCAAGGCGGCCGACGCGATCATGGTGGCGCGTGGGGATCTGGGGATCGAAATCGACTACCATACGTTGCCTCTCGTCCAGACCCGAATGGTCGAACTCTGCTTGAAGCTCGGTAAGCCGGTCATCATCGCAACCCATCTCTTGGAGTCGATGATCTCGTCCCCGATGCCGACTCGGGCGGAAATCTCCGACATCTCTACGGCGGTTCGCGAACGCGCCGACGCTGTGATGCTGTCCGGTGAGACGACGACCGGGCTATACCCCCTCGAATGCGTCGAGGTGATGAAGAACATCATCAAGACGATCGAGCCGACGGAGCAACGTGGCATCAACGAGACGGTTGAGCTGAAGACACCGAAAGCGAAGATGTTGCGGGCCGCCGCCCGACTCGGACAACACCTCGGAGATTCGGGGATCGTGGTGTTCACACGAAGCGGCTTCTTGGCCTACACGTTGGCGGCGCTGCGCGCTGTTGGCGTACCGATCTTCGCCTTCACCGACGACGATGCGTTGTTTCGGCAACTGCTGTTGCCCTGGGGCGTCGAGCCGTTCCTGATGGAGTTCAACGACGACCCGGAGGTGACGGTGCGCGATGCCTTGGCCTTCCTCAAGCGCCGCAAGTGGTGTGACGAAGGGGATTGGGTGATCGTGATTACCAACGCGCTGGCTCACGGAGAAATCATCGACACGATGCAGCTGCGGAAAGTCGACTGAGCGCCTCGACCGCGGGTGGGAGCTCGAGCAAGAAATACGCTGTCGCGAAAGGCGCGAACCGGGTTCGTGTTCAGACCGTGACTTCGATTGCGAACCGGTGAGCATTTGAGCGTATGCTACGGGTCGGTGTCACAGTTGGAGAAGGAGATTGCGGTCGTTGGTGATCTGCACTCGTCTTGGGATTCAGAGGACGTCGACTAGTTCAACCGAAGTCCTTACGACGCGGTGTTGTTCACTGGCGACTTGGGCAGTAGTCGTGCCCAGAACGGCGTGGAGATCGCGCGGTCCCTGGCGCGGATTCAGCGGCGCGTCTTCGTGATGTTTGGAAACAACGATGCAGCCGAGTACGCGCGGATAGCCGCGGAGCTTCGCTATCAGGCGGGCCGTGCCGATTTGCTGTCCGGAATGGATCGCGACTGCACCACGACTCTGAACTCGGCGCCCACGGTGTGCGGGTTCAGCGCTCACGAACTGAACGCTGGAGGCGAGCGGCTGACGTTGATCGGCGCGCGCCCGTTTGCGATGGGAGGAAATGCCTTGGCCTTCTATCACGCTTTGAAGGCAAGCTACGGTATCGAGTCGATGGTCGAGTCGACGGCACGGCTCATTCGCCCTCGTCGATGAGGCAAGTTGGCTTTTTCACCGCCATGCCGTCCGTACGCGGGCTGACGGCGCGGGAGTGAGCGCTGCGAGTGAGACGTCGGTTTGCAGCTCACGCGCTGGCGGATGCCAGGTGCAGCGGGTGGACGAAGAGACAGGACGCGTGCCAAACAGGAACAAAGCTGTCGCGGGAAGGGGCTTCTGGGTCATCGTTGCGCTGCGCTTCCGTGCACCTGGGACAACAACAGAGTCGCCCGACGCGTCGACGGGAGCGTGCTGCGAGATGCGCGCATGTGGTTGATGCGCGGTGCAGTTTTCCGAAGGGTCGGCAGGTGGGGAACAGCCGGAAGTAGTGCACAAGGGAGCAGCAAGGGTGACATGGGACCCAGTACGACGCGACCCACTGGGTAGTCTATGACACAGTGCGCGATCACGGATTTCAATGACATACGGGGGAAAAGGAATTGTACAGCGCTGGCGTAGGTTGTGCATAGCTGTAAGGCATGGGGACCATGTTACATCAATCAGTCACCGTCCAACCGGAGTGGGACCGTCGGGCGCACGCGCGAACGGCTACCAGCGCGTGGGTCATGCTCGACGGTGCCTGCTGGCGCCACGTGGCGCTCGCTCTCGATCTGTCGTTGGGTGGCATGTGCATCACGCACGTAGGGGGAGTTCGCGTCGGGCAAGTGCTCGATCTTTGGTTGTTGCTTCCAGGAAAGCTCGAAGTCGAGTGCGAGGCGGAAGTGGTGCGTCGCGGGGAAACGAGCGTCGGCTTGCGGTTTCTGGGGCTGAGTGACCCAAGTGTTCGTACCTTGATGAAGTTCCTGGAACAGGGCGAATCGAGCAGCGTGCGGCCATCACCGCATGGCGGTCGTGAGGGTTGGGGGCATGGCTAACGCGCGAGGCGCTTTGCACCAACAGCGCTCGGAGCCGTTCGAGCGAGCCGACCTCTCCGGGGCGGAGAGGGAGGGGTCTGGGAAGTTCACCATTCAGCGGGAAGACGCCGCGCCGGAGGCGCCGGCGATGCCGCCCTTGCTGACCGGGCTTCTCGTGTCATTTGCGGCAATTGCAGCGACGGGTACGGCACTTGCCGCACTGCGCGTTCACGCTGGCGCCCGTGTTGGGTTGTTGGACTTGGTGAGCGTGGGCTGCCTGGTACTTTCCACGGTCGTGTTGTTGGCGCGTCGTCGTATCGGAGGTCTGCTGGTCGATCCGTCTGACCCTGATGACCAGCCCGAACCGGTCACGTCAGAACGTCGGTCAGACTTCGTGGTCGCACCGAGCGTCGATGAGAGACCCATCACATACGGGCAGATACGCAAGCCCGTCATCCAGGCAGTGACGCTGAGCGACGAAAGCGAGGCGATCTTCGAGCCTGCTCTGGCCCATTGCCCGAAGATGATGCGAGACGCCTTTCTGACGACGCTGAGGGACTTGCCGAGCGTGTCAGAGGTTCACATCGCGAAGGTGATGTTGTTCGACTCCGGCAGGGTCGCGCGTCGGGTGCTCGTGGTCGCCGTGGGCTCTGCGTTGGAGGCTGCCGAGGCGCACACCGCATTGTCAGCTGCTCTCGAGAACGTCATCGACGAAGGTGAGGCGTTGCCGGTATGGTTCGTGCGCCACGAGAGTGCTCGCCTACTGGAGTTGCGGAACGCCGGATGTTTGGTGTTGCGCAAGAGGGCCGCGAGAATGACTTCGTTGCGATAGACGAGTGAATGCCGGGTCAGTCGCTCGAGTGGGGTGGGAAAAGGGGGGATCAATGCATCGGTTACATGAAGGAATCAAGATGGGCTCGCTGTGGCCCAAGCCGCCACCTAGTGAACGGCCGAGTTCGAGGCCGCCACCGCCCAACGCAGAGCAGATGATGTCGAAGCGATTGATTTCGCTACGACCCGATCAAACCATTGCCGAAGCGATTGGGGTGCTGGCTGCGCGGGGTGTCAGTGGCGCGCCGGTGCTGGACGATCGCAGGAAGCTGTTGGGAATCGTTTCGGAGTTCGATTGCATGCGGGTCATCGCAGCGGGCGAGTTCCACCAGGAAGGACAGGTGCGCTCACAGACGGTTGCGGAGCTGATGACACCGGCGCAGTTTACCGTGTCTCCAGACGCGGACCTGTACACCGTATGCCATCAGTTCGTGAAATCGAAAGTACGTCGGTTGCCGGTGGTTTCGCAGTCGCGAATCGTCGGCATCATCACGCGGCGCGACGTCATCAAGGCGATGGCGCGTTACTATCGTTGACGACCGCACACGCTCGAGCGAGTGGTCCGGAAGGCTACCCGCGAGTGTGATCGAAGGGTTCGGCGGGGACTCGGGCTTCCGAGTCCTCGCGAGGTCCCGTTGGGTGAGGGCCGAAGAGACCGCCTCCGTTGCCGTCGTTTCTCGGCACCGTTCTGTGTTACATCGAATGAGAGTTCGTCAGTCGCGAGCTCTCATTTAGTGTTGGGAGGGTCGACTCTTGTCCAGGACCTGGCGAACGCGTTGGGCCAGTGTCTCGGGCACAAACGGTTTTTGCACGAAGGGCAAGCCGGATTCCAGAATGCCGTGGTGCAAGACCGCGTTGTCCGTATAGCCCGACACGTACAGGACCTTCATCGTCGGCCTGAGCGCGGTCAGCCGCGCCGCGAGTTCCACGCCGCCCATTCTGGGCATCACCAAGTCGGTGAGTAGCAAGTGAATGGCTTGGCGGTGCTGCTCGCAGATGAGCAGTGCCTCACCAGGGTTTGCCGCCTCGAGCACGTGATAGCCGAAGCGGCGAAGCGCGTGAAAAGCCGCGGCTCGCACGTCTGCCTGGTCGTCGACCAGGAGGATCGTCTCGGTGCCGGAGACGTCGGCAGGTGGCGCTAGTTCTGAGATGAACGACGGCGTCCGATTGGTGGCTGGGAGATAGACCTTGAAGGTCGTGCCGTCGCCGGGTTCACTGTAGACCCAGATACTGCCACCGCTTTGCTTGACGATGCCGAACACCGTCGACAGCCCAAGCCCGGTACCTTTGCCGTCCTCCTTCGTGGTGAAAAAGGGCTCGAAGATGCGCGCCTGGGTTTCGGGTGTCATACCAGTGCCGGTGTCGCTCACGGCCAACATCACGTGGGGACCGGCCTTCACGTCCCAATGCGACCCTTGGTAGGCCGCGTCGAGGGTCACGTTGGCAGTTTCGATTGTCAGAGTGCCGCCGTGTGGCATGGCATCTCTGGCGTTGATGGCGAGATTGACGATCACCTGATCCAGCTGCCCGGCGTCAGCGTAGACTGGGTCTAGCTGTCCGTCGAGCTCCGTCACCAGACGGACGTCCTCACCCAACAAACGTTCCAACAGCCGAGCGCACTCCGTGACGACCTCGTTGACGTCGACGACGCGCGGTGACAGGACTTGCTTGCGGCTGAAGGCAAGCAGTTGACGCGTGAGCGCTGCGGCGCGGGTCCCCGCATCCATGATTGCCTCGACGTTGGAGCGCGCTGGATCTCGTGGTTTGAGATCCATGCCCAGCAACGAACCAAAACTGAGGATCACGGAAAGCAGGTTGTTGAAGTCGTGAGCGATACTGCCAGCCAGTCTGCCCACTGCCTCCATCTTCTGTGCGTGGCGGAGCTGCTCTTCGAGCGTTCGGCCGCGTGTGACGTCGATTGACAGTATGGTCAGTCCGACTGCGCATGGTTCGATGTGCAGCTCGAAGTAGCCGAGCGAACCGTCGGGGTACCGAAATTCGTTGTCGAGGTGTTCCGTGGTACCGTCCAGCATGCAGCGCTTCAACAACGAGAACAGATCGGTGTCTTCGATACCTGGGTAGCACTCCATCATCGTCCGACCCGTCAAGGCTTCCGGGGTCGTGCGGCCATGGCTTGCCGCCGCTTGGTTCACGAAGACGTAGCGCCAATCGCGGTCGACGATCTGCAAGCCCTCGCGCAGGCTGTCGACGACCGTTCGTAGCTCGTCGGACGAAAGCGACGCACTGATGCTAGCTGCACCAACCCCCATGGCGAGACTGTACGCTCGCGATCCGTGCTACGCAATCGTGGGTTTCGAGAGGGTGTTTACCGTGACCAGTTAGTTGACCCGCAATCTGGCGTCGCTCTTGCACATCCGTGCACCGGCGCCGAAGCGGTTCTGCTCGGAGCGGTTGTGACGAGAGCATCCCGGAGCACAAGCTCGCGAAGCCCTTGTCTTTTTTCTGGTGTCGCGGCGTCGAATCCGCGGCGCGCGACAGATGCTGGCCGTCCCAGGAATCAGCCCGCTTTGATACTGGTAGTTCTAAAGTGCGACCATCATCCGGGCGCAGTTTCAGTCGCTCACCGCGCGGCGCGGCCCGCGCGCGACGCAGTCCGGCACTGAAACGCTCTGGAAACCACGGGCGGGAAAGATCGGACGCGTGACGACCGACGACCTCAGTGCGATGGCGCGGATGACCCACGGAGGATTCTGAACTCGCTCGGCGCATGCGCGAAGCGCTGGGTGGTAAGCGAGGGCCGCAACGAGCACGCAGCTCGGGCAGTCGCCAACGCGTTTGGTGCGGAGAGTGGCAGGCTTTGCAACAGGGTAGGGGGGAAGCTCGTACGTGTGAGTGGCGGTGAGCCAACCCGCACCGTACTGCTGAGGAACACCGCTGGTTGCCGATCCGTACCGACGCAACACGCCGTGAGGTGGGCCGCAAAGAAAATCACGAACCATTGAGCGAACTGAGTCGCTGCCGGCCTCTAACCAAGAAGCGACGTGCGCCCTCGACGAGTTCGATGGTTTTGCCTTTCCAGTAACGAGCAGTGACATGAATGGTGAGAGTCCCCACGACGAAGTGAATCCGTTCGACGCGCCGGGCGAAGACGCGGGGCGCGTGTCGGAAATCCGGGTACGGGCTTCCAAGGCACCCAGTCGAGTGGCGCGTCGAGACGGCACACGCCGTTTTGCCTATCGGTGGGTTGCATGGATTGCCCTTTGCCTCGGAGTGGCTGCCTCCCTGATCGTGCTCGCCCTACTGAAGTAGGTCTCACTCACGGCGTACGCGACTCGCGCCCGGAGTCGCCTGGCATGAGGGCCGCGGCAACGCCGACACGGGCTAGAGCAAT
>QJWJ01000146.1 GCA_003235365.1 Deltaproteobacteria bacterium | reverse complement strand
GCTCGTTGGCGCGGCGCTCGGCATCGGAATCATCTACGGCGTGAATCTCGTGAGAGTTGTCGTGCTGTTCTTGATCGGCATGTTTGCGACGCGGTTCTTCCACGAAACACACGTCTACATTGCCCAGGCACTGGTGGTGGCGATCGCAGTCGCCACATGGATCTATTGGGCAGGGCGATACGCTGATGCGTCTGGGCGTTAAGCCCCACGTTTTTTTCCTTCGGGCCCTCGTCGTCTTTTTCCTGACCTACCTCGTGTGGTCGCCCATTGCGCCTGCGTACACGCGGCTGCTGGCGTACCTGACGGAGGCATTTCTTCACCTGACGGAGCTGTCACGCGATCCCAATCTCCACCACGTCAGCAAGCTCTGGGTGCAGGGGACTACGATCTTTTTTGGCAACCGCTTGTTCCCTCAGGTGCACGGCCCTGGGATTCCGGCGGAGTGGGTGCAGGCCAACATGGTGTTGCTGATCCCGCTCATGCTTGCCACGCCGGCCACGACATACAGACAACGTTTCGGCCGGCTGGGGCTCGCATTCGCGATCGCGCTGACGCTCCAGGTCCTCGACCTCGCCGTCACGGTAAAGTCGTTCTTTGCCAACGAGCTTGGCGAGTGGAGCTTCCGCTACTACAGCGACTCCGCGCGTTGGTGGTACAACTTCGGGGATGCGTTCGCCCAAAGCATGGATACGCAGCTATTTCCGTTTGCCATCTGGGCCGGAATTCACTTCCGGCAGCTTTTGGGCGGCAAGCTCGAGCAACCTGCGGAAACGCCCCAGGGACGAAGCGAACGACGCAGGCAAGACCGACGGGGCAGAAAGAGCCGCAAGTCTTGACGGTCAGAGAGGTCCCGTCAGGGCTTCGACGATCGACACGTCCGGATACCGCCCGGGCCGAATCACGTCGAAGTCCAGCGAAAAGGGTTCCGCTGCGTCAATCAGAGCCGCGCTCGCGGCACCCACGATGATCCTCCCGGCGTCCGTGTCGTTGGCGACGACGAGGGCGTCTCGAGCCTCGAACCCCGGGCGAATCGCAACAAACGCCAACGCTCCCGGGTCGTAGTCGATAACCAGATGCATGGCCCGGAACGGGTGGCCCGATGCGACCTCGATCGGCACCAGAGCCGCAGAGCCGCGCAGGAGCGGCCGCCCCAGCGTGATCGCGTCCGTCTGG
This sequence comes from Deltaproteobacteria bacterium, assembly GCA_003235365.1. Classification (GTDB taxonomy): domain Bacteria; phylum Myxococcota_A; class Polyangia; order Polyangiales; family Polyangiaceae; genus SZUA-265. Next base: position 1,758 of record QJWJ01000146.1, on the reverse strand, counting down.
GCTCCTTCGCCGACCCGCGTCGACGCCCAAGTGTCGTCGACGTCTCCGAATGCGACGGCCCTGAAGTCACGCTTGTCGATCTGCCCGATCAGGGGGTCCAACGTGATCGAACCGCGGATGCAGCGTTCCGATCGGACATCCGGCTGCGTGACGGTCTGGGTACCGAAGAGAGGTGGCGCGCCAGGGGTTGGAAAAAAGACCCAGTCCGAGTTGCACGCGATGGCGGCAGGGAATCTGATCGCCATCTCGGTTGCGTACCGCAGAATCAAAGCGGCGTCGGCGCTTGAGACGGAGCCGTTGCCGGTCACGTCCGCCGCGATCTGCAGTTGTGGACCGAGTGCGATCGTGCCGGCGGCAGCTGCGAGGACCATTGCCGCGTCCATCTCGTTGACGCTGCCGTCGACCTCCTCGAAGAGCGACGGCTGGATGGTCCAGGGCTGCTCGGCGATGCCTTGGAAACTGTACCCCCCGCCGGCTGAGGTCTGTGTGAACGATGCTTGCCCTCCGGCCGCGAGCTCCAAGATCACATTGGCGGAGGGCACCACGTTGCCGTTGAGCACCTGGCGAATCTGGCCACTGATGGCGCCTGGTCCGGTCGCTGGCGTGGCCGGCGTTGCGCTCGCCGAGGGTGACGCCGTCTGCGTGGGGGTCGGCGTCGGGGACTCGGTCGGGCGAGTCCGGGTCGGCGTGGGCGAATGGGTTGCAGTCAGGGTTGTCTGCGGCTGCGATATCGTTTGCGTGGGCGTGAGCGTCCGTGTCGGTGTGTAGGAGCGTGTGAAGGTGCGTGAGGCCGTCGCTGTCGCGGTGCGTAGCGGCGTGTGCGTTGCCGTTGCCAGACCCGGCGTCGAGGTTCGGCTGGGCGAGGGGGTGCGAGTTGGAGTCTGTGAACCCGTAAGCGTACGCGTTGGGGTCAGTGAGCGTGTCGGAGTTCGTGAACGTGTGAATGTTCGTGTTGGCGTCTGCGAACGGGTCGCAGTGGGACTAGCGGAGCGGGTCGGGGTGGCGGCTGCCGCGGTCGTGGTCGTCGTCGTCGGCGAACTCGTTCGCGTGGTCGTTGGGCTGCTGGTGCGCGTGAAGGTGGCACTCGTTGTGCGAGTCGCTGTTCGGGATGCCGTGCGCGTCGCCGTCGCGGCGTCGACAGGATTCGTTCGCGTAGGCGTTGGCGACTGAGTCGCTGTCGGCGTGCGGGTCTGCAGAGATGTCCGCGTTGGCGTCTGCGAACGCGTCGCCGTCGGTGTCCGTGTGAAAGTTCGCGTAAACGATGGAGTTACCGTTCTCGACGCTGTTGCGGTGCGAGACGGCGTGCGTGTTCGGGATGGCGTCCAGGTGCGCGACGGTGTCGGGGTGAACGATCGCGTACGAGTCGCGGTGAAGGTCCGGGTTGCCGTCTGCGATGGGGTGACGGTGCGCGATGGTGTTGCCGAGGGGGTGGGTGACAGTGTTCGTGTCGCCGTCGTTGTCGCGCTCGGAGTCCATGAGGGCGAGGCTGAAGGAGTGCTTGTCGACGTCGGCGTGAAGCTCCGCGTGAACGTTGGGGTCGGGGTTTGGGTGAACGTCGACGTCGGCGTTCGGGTTGCGGTGTAGGTCCAGGTCGTTGTCGGGGTGAACGTGAAAGTTCTGGTCGAGATGGGTGTGAGCGTCGGTGACGGGGTCCAGGTGCGGGTTGGAGTGAAGGTCCATGTGAAGGTCGGCGTGTTGACCGGCGTGTGGGTTGGCGTCGGTGTGGCGGACGGTGGCAGGGTCGGAGTGTTCGGAGGC
>QJWJ01000170.1 GCA_003235365.1 Deltaproteobacteria bacterium | reverse complement strand
GAGGGCGATGCCCGCGGCGATCGCATCGCGCGGATCGCGAATGTCGACGGCCTTGCCGTCAATTTCGACCCGAAGCTCGGAAGGACGCGCACCGAACAACTCCATCAAGACGCTAGTTCGCCCTGCACCAACCAGACCGGCGAGCGCCAGGATCTCGCCCTTGCGCACCTCGAAGTTCACACGTCCGCGTACCGAAAGCACCACGTCGGGAGCGTGAGGAGCGGGCTCCGCATGCTGTTTGACCCCCTTGCCCGCCATGGCTTCCACCAAGTCATCCGTCGTGACGTTCGCAGTTTCGAAGTCGGCCACTCGCTCACCATCGCGCAGACACACGATGCGGTTGGTGATCTCGAGCACTTCGGGCAGTCGGTGAGAAATGTAGACCATCCCGAGACGACTCTCCTTCAAGTCACGCAGGAGTTGGAACAGTACCTCGGTGTCGTGCCCAGTGAGCGTCGCAGTGGGTTCATCCAGGAGCAACACTTTGGTTTCCAACGAGAGCGCCCGAGCGATTTCGACGCGCTGCTTGACACCAGGGCTGAGAGCGCCAAGCCGCGCACGAGGGTCGATGCCACCACCGACACGCTCGAGCGCCCGCTCAGCCCGACGCATGAGTTCGGCCCTATCGATGACACCGAACCGCCGCGGTTCGTGGCCCAGTAGTACGTTGGACGCGACGTCGAGTTCATCCGCCTGGATCAGCTCCTGGCGAACCAAAGAAACACCAAGCGCGATCGCCTCAGCCGGACTGCGCGGCGTGGCGCCGTCGATGGTTACCTCTCCCCGATCGGGCAGGTGAATACCGGCGGCGACCTTCATCAGCGTCGACTTGCCGGCGCCATTGCCGCCGACGAGACCGACGATCTCGCCTGGCTGCACTTGCAGGTCCACTCCCCGCAGCGCGCGGATCCCGCCAAAGGATTTCTGTACGCCGCGCAGCGAGAGTGTCATTTCTTCAGCTCTTTCAGCTTACTCCAGAACTCTCCGACGTTGGCCTTGGTGATCGTGTCGATGCCCGTATCGTAGACCTTTGGTACGCCTTCTCCCGTCTTGTATGCTTCGAGTAAACGCACGGATTGGTAACCGAACTCGAACGGCTTCTGCACGATCGTGGCATAGGCCAATCCGTCTTCGACCGCCTTGAGCAGTTCTTCCTCTTCGTCGAACGCGACGATCACCGGCTTGTCTTCTCTGGCCGACTCGCGCACGGTACCGGCGATCACCGGGCCGTTGTACGACCACAAGCCGATGGTCAGAACGAGATCTGGGTAGCGCACGAGTGCGTCTTCCACGTTCTTCTTGGCCTTCGCGCGATCGCCGTTGTCGAGAAACACCGGCAGTATCTCCAACCCACCCAGTTTGCTGAGCGCTTGTTCAACACCCTGCCTGCGTTCGATCGAGTTCTGCATGTCGATGCGTCCGACGAACAGCGCGACCTTGCCCTTGGTCTTGCCTGCCGCCTCGAGCGCTTCAATCGCGACCTCGCCAGCAGCGCGACCCGCCAGCACGTTGTTCGTCCCGACGTAGCTGATGCGCTTGGACGTTGGCGCGTCGGAGTCGTGAGTGATGACCGGCATTTTGTCGGACACTTTGTCGAGCAAGCTGGTCATCGACTCAGGATTGATCGGGCTGATCGCCACTCCGTCGTAGCCCATCACGGAGATGTCTTCGAGAAAGCGCTGCTGGTCCGAGACCTCACCCTTGAGCGGACGAAACATCTCGACCTTGACGCCAAACTCCTTCTCAGCCTTCTGAATCCCCTTTTCGGCGATCTTCCAGAAGTCGGAGGAGTTGCTGGTAATGAACGCGAACTTCTTGGTGCCCGAGTTCTCCACCTTGGCGCCTTGCGCATTTCCCTCAGCAGCCCCAGCCTGCTCTCCGCCACTCTTGCAGGCCAAAGCCAGAAGACCGACGGCCAGAGTCAACACCGCTCGACGTGTCCAGGCGGGTGCCCGATGAATGTCGCGGGTGGCGCCGCTCTGCGCCAACGCTCTGGGGACGACGCTGTGGTTCCGATTAACTTCAAGTCGAGTCATGGTGAATGTTCTCCGTGCGAAACTGCAAAACGATTGGGACTCTAAGAACCGACAAGCACGAGCGAATCCGCTGTCGCGCGGCGCCCGATGGTCACTTCTTTTCGAAAACTCGGTCCAAGATGACTGCCGCCAGAATGACGCCACCAGCGACGACGTTCTGCCACAGCGATTGGCCAACCAAATTCACGGCATTGAAAGTAATCTGCATGATGGCGGCGCCGATGAGCACACCAAATACCGAGCCGCGGCCGCCGTGGAGCGAACACCCCCCCAAGACGGCAGCCGCCACGGCGTGAAGCTCATAGGCGATTCCCAGCGACGGCGTCGCCGAAGGTAGATAAGCGACGTAGAGGATGCCAGCTACGCCCGACAAGAACGCGCAAATGATGAACGCCACAACTCGCACGTTGCGAACCGGCACGCCCGACAGACGAGCCGCTTCGGCATTGGAGCCTATCGCGTAGCAGTACCTGCCGAAGATGGTGCGATGCATGAGGAACGCCGTCACGCCGATTCCGACCAACGCGAACCAAAACGGCATTGGCAAACCGAGCCCGCTGCCTTCACCGAGAAAGCGAAACCCCTCGAAGCGTCCTTGAAAGCCGATGTCCGCTCCTCCAGTCACCACTTCGGCAACGCCACGCAGCAACAACATCGAACCTAGCGTCACGACGAACGGCTGAACGCCGAGCCCCGCGCTCACGAAACCGTGGAACACTCCGATCAACAACGCGGCTGCGATCGCACAAAGAACCGCCGTGGTTATCGAGAAGCCGGCGACCATCGACAAGTAGCTGGTCAACACGGCGGCCAGACAAATCACCGATCCGATGGAAAGGTCGATACCGCCGCTGATGATGAGCACTGCCTCGCCGAGAGCAAACAGCGAGATCATCGAAATGTGCCGGAGCGTGTTGCGCAGGTTGTCCGCGGACAGAAAGATGGGGTTGAGGATGGCCGTGATGATCGCGAGAACGATCATGATCGCGAACATCGTGAGTTCTTTCTTCATCGACTGCACAGCGTAGTCTCCATCGAGGGTGCCGAATCGCGCGTTCGCCACGAAACTGTCACGCCTTACCTTCCGTAGGCCGCTTCGACGATCGCGGCTTGCAAAGCGTCGACAGTCTCCTTCGAGGCAACTCCGTTGGCCATGACTCCCTCGTAGAAACGCCCCCCGTCCCCGTCGCTGTTGTCGCCGCCGATTCCAAGAATGACCGAGCCCTGTTTCTGTGCCGGAACATAACCTGGCTTCTCCGGGCGAATCCCATCGTACATCGTCTTCAGCTCACCTTGAGTCGCATCGCCGCCGTACAACGCGAAGCGCCCTTTGCCGTTGTTCTTGTCAGCCGTGTCACCGATGACGACCGCTGTGATGAAGTCGTACGTGAGCGGCGTGTTCGTCGAGATATCCCTATCCTGACCGTTCTCCCAACCGGCATACAGGCCATTTTCCAGATCAGCCATCACCCAAGGTCCGCCGCCGACGCCTGTGCCCCAGATCACGCCCATGCCCACGTACACGGCTTCCATCGTGCCGTTGCCGTCGTTGTTGGCACTCGTCTCGGCGTTGCCGTAGTCGAAACAACAGCCATTGACGAGGTCGTGTTGGCTCGTAACCATGTACATCGTCTGCGGCTCGTCGCCCACAGCCGTCCCGTTGCCCACCAACTTGCGGTAGCCGAGCCCCGGCTTGAACAGCATGCCATACACGCTGCGGCCATTGATCAACACGGGCAGTTCATCAGCGTTGACGGGCTCTCCCCACGTCGGTTTGGCGCTACCTGGAGGCGCCGGCGTGAGATCGTTGGCCATGCCGGATTGGTCGTAGATGATCGTCATCAAACAGCCGCCCCCACCGCAAAATGCATCTTGTGCCGCAGCGTCGGCATAGCCATCTACGCTGCCGATGTCCTGCGTGGTTCCGTTTGGAAGCTCCACCTGGTACAGCGGCCCGGTGTATCCGCTCACGACGACGCGGACGGTGCTGTGCGCCGAGACGCAGGGAATCCCAACGTCTCCCAGGACGTCGCAAGGCATCGGTGCTGTATTGGGCTGCAACTCGACGGCAGACGTACCTACGGATGCATTGCCGGTATCAACAGCTATCGGCCCGCACACCCCGCCGGGACACGTATACTCCCCGCACGCAACCGCCAGGCTGCCGACCACCACAGGAATGGACACGAGTAGGACGGGTACGATGGGGCGAATCTTCTTCATGTGCGAAATCTCCAGTTGCGTTGTTCACCCGAATTGAAACGGGGCAGCTGAGGGACTTGTTGGGTCGCCGCCGTGGGCGCCCTTGGTGAATGTTGGCGGCCCTTATGAAACGTGCGCCTCGAAAAGCCCGGCGTGGGCGTCAGCCGTGGACACCCGCCGCGCAGTTAATGTCGCAGGAATCGGATTCCTGTCCAACCTCGTCCACCAACGTCGTGGCTCCGAATTGTTGTGACGAACGTTCATCGGCTTCACATACTACCAGCTTGACACACGGAATGTGAGCGTTCACAATGCGGCGCGTGACTCGCCGGCCGGTAGGCCCGCGAAGGCCCTATCGAAGGCCAGTCGAACAGCGCTGACACGGCTGAGGCCGGGTCGGACACTGCCGACGAACCGAGTGGTGACGAACCGAGTGGTGACGAACCGAGTGGTGACGAACCGAGTAGCGAGCCCGAGGAAGCGGAGGGAACGCCTCACGACGAGGATGACGCAGAAGTTTCCGGCGGATCGGCTTCGCTCCAGGCGGGCGTTGGGTTACCAGGATCCGCGGACACCTCAATCGAGGGGCCTCCAGCTACCGAGGATGCGGAACCCAGTGGCCCATCCGCTGCCGACGCCGCGGCTGATGGCCCCCTAGGAGACTGGGATACGTTCATCACTGGCTACTTCCGAGCTCCGATGGCCATCGGGATCAGTCCGCGTCCCGGCCCCGACGATCCGGATGGTCCATCCAGCTTGCAGTTCTCTTACGGGCCCAACCGCACCATCGACGCGAACTACTACAGCTTCGCTTACACGCGACTGCAAGAGCAAGACTGGGCAGAGGTGTTCGTCCATGCCAAAAAGAAGCACGCAGAGGCGGTAGTCGGCTGGATGGGTTACTGGTTTCAGGCCAGTTCTTTCCGCAATCTCGACGCCGGCTGGGTACCTGGCATGGCGTACCTCACGTTGGACAGCGACTTCGATGCCGCTGGCGTCAAACCCAACCTCGCTCTGACCATGGGTGCGTGGTGGCCCAAGTTCGGGACGTTCGACAAATACGATACTTACACCCTGGGTCGCTTTCGTCAGCTCGGCGAGCAGCTGCAGCTGACCATTCCTTTCTCTGCTGATCTTTCCGCAACCTTGACCCAAGGCTTTGGCACGGGTCGCGACGGTAGCTTCAACCTGCTCGCGCCTCCTCCCTACCAAGCCAAGGTCGGTCTGGATCTGATCCACTACGAAAACCTCACGCTCGCGTACGACGACGTCTTCGAGATCGGACTGCACTACAACATGCAGTGGACGCGTGATCCCAACCTGTTTCAGACACCGGTGGCGGGCAAAGCCTACAGCGACGCAAAGCAGGCATCTCTGACCACGGTCGGTGGTGAGGCCGCGGTGCATGTACCGGTGGCCGGCAGTCTCTGGGTGTCTCCTTCGTACTTGCGCGTGCGCAATGGTTGGGCTCTCGGTGAGGCAGGCGTCGAGATCATGCACGCCATCAGTGCCGAGAACATCGCCACCAACTACCTCGGTTGGAGCGGCAGTTTGGCTGACAGCACCGGCAGCGGGTCGATGTTCAATCTCGGGTTTCTGTACGAGAATACGTTGTCGTCACTTCTCGGGCGCCCGCGCGGCAGCGTGACACCAGAAGTGACGTTGAACGTCTTCGGGCTGTTCACAGACATCACGCTCGACTTGCCCGCTGGTTCGGTAATCACTCAAGACCACATGGGTCAGTTCAAGTACGGAGCAGACGTCGAGGTCCAGGCCCTCGACTGGCTCAGCGTCATGTTGCGCTGGGATGAAGTGAACTACAACATCAGCCACCCGGGGTACATCTTCTCCGCCATCACGCCCAGGCTGACGTTCTCGTCCCACTTCCTCTCGGGTGAGAGTATCTACATTCAGTACTCGCGCTACCGCTACGGCGATGCGATGCTGCTGGCAGGAAGGTGGCCCTGGGGCACGCCGCTGGTCGCTGGGAGCGACATCATCCAGGGTGGACCCTACTCGGGCCAGAAGCCCGACATGGATGTCGTCAAACTCCAAGCGAACGTGACGTTCTGAAACGCCGCCCACCTCTCCTTGCGCTCACTTCTTGGGAGGAACGCCAGTCGATTCGCGCACGACCAACTCGGGAGGAACGACAACGCGAGTCGGAGCGACTTCACCTCTGATGCGTTCGAGCAACACGTGGAGGCATCGCCTGCCCAGCTCGGCAAAATCCTGACGAATGGTCGTCAACGGGGGAATGAAATACGCCGCTTCGGGGATGTCGTCGAACCCCACGACACTCAAGTCGCGAGGAACCTCCCGCCCGGCTTCGTGCAAGCGACGAAGCAGCCCCAGCGCCATCTGATCGTTCGCGACGAACACCGCAGTCAGGTCAGGAACCTGGAGTAGCTTGTCGGCCAGCTCGTACCCGGAGCGCGGCGTCCAATCTCCGCGCAGCGGCTCCGGAACTGCACAACCTGCAGCCTCGAGTTCACAGCGCCAGCCCTCGATACGATCCTCGGCCTCCTTCCACTCCGCGGGGCCCGCGACGTGCCAGACGGTCTCGTGCCCCAGACTCAGCAGGTGCCGAACACCAGCCATGGCTCCCGCCTTCTGATCCACAGCCGCGACCGGGATCGAGACATTCGGCCCGGATTCGACGGCCACCACGGCAAAGTCCGGTTTGATGTCTCGCAACGCGTCGGCCCCCGCCTGGGTAGGCGCGATGACGACCACGCCGTCCACGCCCTGATCCCTCAGTTGTTGAATGGCGGCCAGGACGGTGCTCCGATTCAGCGCGCGCAGACTGGAGACGGTTACCGCGTAGCCAGCATCGTGGGCGGCACGCTCGATGCCAAACAAGGTTGACGCGGGACCAAACAGGGTGGTGTCGAAACTGATGACGCCCAGCGTCTGAGAGCGCCCGGTCGCCAGCGCGCGCGCGGTGGAGCTGGGTCGGTAATCGAGCTGCCGTATCGCCGCCAACACGCGCTCGCGGGTGTCGGGACGTACGTGGGGGCTGTCGTTCAGGACCCTCGAGACAGTCTGGTAGGACACCCCCGCCAGCCGCGCGACGTCTCCCATCACCGCGGGGCGGCGTCTCTCTCGTTTTGGTGGTTGCACGGTCATCGTCTTCGCACATTACCAGGCTTGACACATTTTATGTGAGCGCTCACAATTGGCCTACATTTGCAACGCCGGGGCGATCCCAGAACCGTCGGCCCGGAGAGCAGCACTCAGCCCCACGTCGCCCGAAACCTCAAATCGTCGGGCAGCAAAGCCACCCCAAACCAATCGAGCACCCCGGGCCCGCTCCGGTACCGGGCGTCCTGCGCCTCTCCCCAATCCGCCAATCCGAACCTCACACGCGCGCAGCCGACGAGCGCGCGAGCCGCGAGCGCCGGGATTTCCCGACGAGCGGCACGGCCTCAGCCCCGAACCTTGCGAGAAAGCGATGACGAAACTAGCCGAACACGAAACGCAGGAACTGTGGTTCCTCACGGGCAGCCAGCACCTGTACGGCGACGAAACACTCGCGCAAGTTGCCCAGAACTCACAGCGGATCGTCGAGTCGTTGAACGGTTCCGGTAGCCTTCCGGCAAAGGTTGTTTGGAAGCCTGTGTTGACTGGGCCGGAGGCCATCGCCGAAGTATGCGTCGCCGCCAGCGCTGCCCCGCGGTGCGTCGGGGTCATCACTTGGATGCACACGTTCTCCCCCGCCAAGATGTGGATCGCGGGGCTAACCCGGCTCGACAAACCGCTCGCCCACCTGCACACGCAATTCAATCGCGAACTGCCGTGGGGCGAAATCGACATGGACTTCATGAACCTGAACCAGTCCGCGCACGGCGACCGGGAGTACGGGTTCATCGGTGCGCGCCTACGGCTCAACCGAAAGGTGGTCGTCGGTCACTACCAAGATCCCGACGTACTCGAGCAACTGGCAGGCTGGGCGCGCGCTGCGCTGGCGATGTCCGAATCCCGCACCCTCAAAGTCGCGCGCTTCGGTGGCATGAACATGCGAGAAGTAGCGGTCACGGGCGGCGACCGTGTCGAAGCGCAGATCCAACTGGGTTGGTCGGTCAACGGCTACGGCGTCGGGGACCTAGTGGCACCGATTGCGGAAGTGTCAGATGCGGCGATCGATGCTTTGGTGCAGGAGTACGAGGAGCTGTACACGCTGGCGCCGTCGTTGAAGAAAGGCGCGGAAAAATACGAGAGCTTGCGTTACGCCGCCCGTCAAGAGATCGCCATGCGCGCATTTCTGGAAGATGGCGGATTTCGAGCCTTCACGACGACCTTTGAAGACCTCCACGGTTTGAGGCAACTGCCTGGCTTGGCCTGCCAACGACTCATGGCGGAGGGTTACGGGTTCGGAGCCGAAGGTGACTGGAAGACGGCAGCTCTCGTCCGACTGGGCAAGGTGATGACCGCCGGCAGGTCTGGCGGCGTATCGTTCATCGAGGATTACACGTACCACCTGGTCGCTGGCCAGGAGCGAGTGTTGGGCGCCCACATGCTCGAAGTGTGTCCATCCATCGCAGACGGAACCCCGACGTTGGAAGTGCACCCACTGGACATCGGCGACAAGGCCGACCCGGCGCGTTTGGTGTTCGACGCTCGGCCCGGGCCAGCGGTGAATGCAACGCTGATCGACATGGGGGGGCGCATGCGCATGATCCTCGCGGAGCTGGATGTTGTGAAACCTGAACACTCCATGCCCAAACTGCCCACGGCGCGCGCCGTATGGATCCCTCGCCCTGACTTCAAGCGCGGCGCCCAAGGTTGGATCGAAGCGGGCGGCGGTCATCACGCCGCCTTCTGTCAGGCCGTCACCGCCGATGAGTGGGAAGACTTCGCCAAGATGGCCGGGCTGGAGGTGATTCGTCTGGACGCCGCGCTGGACCTTCGCACACTCCGCAATGAGCTGCGTTGGAACGAGGTCGCATTCAAGCTCGGGTGTTAGTGCAATGCCCTCAGCCTACAGAGAACTCAAAGAACGAGCATGGCTCGCCAACCTGGAGATCCCGAAGCGTGGGTTGGCAATCTACACCTTCGGGAACGTTTCTGCCTTGGATGCGGAACGGGGGGTCATCGCCATCAAGCCCAGTGGTGTTGCTTACGACAAGCTCACAGCCGACGATTTGGTGGTGGTCGATCTGTCGGGCAAGATTGTCGAGGGGAACCTCCGGCCCTCGTCTGACACCGCAACACACCTGGTGCTGTACCGCGAGTGGCAGGGTCTCGGCGGTGTCGTGCACACGCACTCGCGCTACGCGACGGGCTGGGCGCAAGCCAGGCTTCCCATCCCCATCTACGGCACGACTCACGCCGATCACCTCGCCGAAGACGTGCCCTGCACGACGCTGATGTCCGACGAAGCTGTCGAGCGCAACTACGAAGTCGAGACCGGCAACCAGATCGTGGAGTGTTTCAAAGAACGAAACCCATTGCACACACCGATGGTGTTGGTTGCGGGCCACGGTCCGTTCACCTGGGGCAAAACACCGGAACAGGCCGTCTACAACGCCGCCGTGCTCGAAGAACTGGCACGGATGGCGTTCGTCACGCGAACTCTGGATCCGTCAGCAGGACGCCTTCCGGAACGATTGATCCGCAAACATTTCGAACGCAAGCACGGCAAAGACGCTTACTACGGGCAGAGCAATCAGTCGGGGAGCACGACCTCGGCAGGCAAAGCGGGCGGGTGAATCGCGCACCGTGAATCGCTCCGAGTAGACACGCCGCAGCCAAGAGCTCCGCCAAGAGGAGGAAGCACCGGTGAAGGAACAAACAGGCAACATTGCGGATCTGATCGAATCGGGCGGCGCGCTACTCGGCATCGAGTTCGGGTCCACGCGAATCAAAGCGTCGCTCATCGCGCCAGATTGCACGCCGCTGGCCGCGGGCTCCCACGCTTGGGAGAATCAGCAGAAGGATGGGATCTGGACCTACGATATGTCCGACGTGTGGCAAGGCCTCGCCGCCTGCTACGCCGCGCTCGCACGAGACGTGCGCGCGCGGTATGCGGTCGACCTGACACGCGTCGCGGCGATGGGCCTGAGCGGGATGATGCACGGCTACGTCGCGCTCGATTGCGACGGACAGTTGCTGGTTCCGTTTCGTACCTGGCGCAACAACATCACCGGCGATGCCTGCGCTGAACTGACCCGCTTGCTCGATTTCGCCGTGCCCCAACGCTGGAGCATTGCCCATCTCTACCAGTCGATCCTCGAAGAACAGCCCCACGTCCCACACATCGCGCGCCTCACGACTCTGGCCGGATACGTACACCAGAAGCTCACCGGTGAGCACAAGCTGGGCGTCGGCGAAGCATCCGGCATGTTCCCCATCGACCCGCACATGGGGGACTGGGACGCGTCGCGAGTCGCGCAATTCGACGCGCTGATCGCGCCACGCAAGTTGGGTTGGACACTGCGTCGACTTCTGCCGGAAGTACTACCGGCGGGGTGCGAGGCGGGACGGCTCAGCGCAGAGGGCGCCAGACTACTAGATCCGTCGGGGAAGCTCCAAGCGGGCATCGTTCTGTGCCCGCCAGAAGGAGACGCGGGCACGGGCATGGTCGCGACCAATGCAGTTCGCCCGCGCTCCGGCAACGTGTCAGCGGGAACCTCCGTATTCGCGATGATCGTGTTGGAGAAGGCGTTGTCGCGCCCGCACGAGGAGATCGACATCGTGGTGACTCCTGACGGCAAACCCGTCGCAATGGCGCACTCCAACAACGGGTCGTCCGATCTGGACGCGTGGATCTCCCTGTTTGGACAGGTCGCCGGGGCGTTGGGTGCGGAAGCGCAACTCGATCAGCTCTACGAAAAGCTGTTGCCGCTCGCTGTCGAAGGGGATCCAGACGCAGGTGGCCTGTTGTGCGTCAACTACGTATCTGGCGAACACGTGACCGGCTTCGCCGAAGGGCGGCCGCTGTTCGCCCGCAACCACGACAGCAACTTCAATCTACCGAACTTCGTGCGCGCGATGTACTTCGCATCGCTGTGCGCAATGCGCACCGGCATGAACATTCTCACCGAAGAAGAAAACGTCGTCATCGAAGAGATTCGAGGTCACGGCGGCTTCTTCAAAGGGGGCGACACCGGTCAACGCATGATGGCAGCAGCGCTCGGGGTTCCCGTCAGCGTCCCTGAAACTGCCGGGGAAGGGGGCGCCTGGGGAATGGCGGTGTTGGCCGCCTACCTTCTCCGCTCCGATCGTGCCCAATCACTCCCCGACTTCCTCGACGAACGGATCGCAACTCGCATCGGCGCCCCAGTACTGCCCGATCCACGCGACGTGGAGGGCTTCGCCCAATTCTTTGCGCGTCACGAACAGGGGCTATCCGTCGAGCGCGCAGCCATCAAAGCCTTGCGCTGAACGGTTTCGGAACCTCAGGTGCTACCGGGAAGCCACCCACCGGAGCCGGCCCAGGCCTCACGAAGCCTGGAGCCGATCCGGGAAGCGCCCAGTAACCGCACAACACCAGGGCAGCGCCACGAGGCCCGCTCGGGGCGAATCCTGGCTCTTGCTCCGTGCGCCGCGCTCGTTGTGTTCACGGTGTGCTCGGTAGCTCCCGCCCAAACCAACGACACCGTCTCGATCCTCGTCGACTCGACGGTTGCTGGGTCCCCGTTGCGGCCAATCTGGGCGTACTACGGGTACGACGAACTCAACTACACGACCACCGCCGAAGGCATGGAGTTGCTGAACAAACTGGCGAACATTCAGCAGACCCCAGTACACGTGCGAACCCATTTCTTGTTCAACACCGGCGATGGCACCGCAGCGCTCAAGTGGGGCTCGACGAACGTGTACACCGAGGACGACGCCGGCAATCCCATCTACGACTTCTCCATCCTCGACTCGATCATGGACGCGACGGTCGACGCCGGGACGTTTCCTCTGGTCGAGCTCGGGTTCATGCCGCAAGCGCTCTCTAGGCAGCCCGACCCTTACCGCAACTCGAACCCGTACACGCTCGACGGGGGTTGCTTTCACCCACCGGACGACTACGACAAGTGGGCAGCGCTCATCACCGCTTGGGTGCGTCACGTCGAAGGACGCTACCGCGCGTCTGAGCCACAATGGCAGTGGGAACTTTGGAACGAGCCGGACATCGGCTACTGGCGGGGGAGCTTCGACGAGTATGCTGAGCTCTACGACACCACCGAAGCAGCCTTGCATGCGGTACTTCCCGACGCGTCTTTGGGTGGACCGGCAGTGGCCAACCCGGCAAACGACTTTCTGGGGCGGTTTCTCGAGCACTGCGCCACGGGGACCAACGCGGTGACGGGGCAGCGCGGAACGCGATTGGACATGGTGAGCTTTCACGCCAAGGGCGGCGTGAGCATCACGAACGGTCATGTTCAGATGGACCTGGGCAATCAGCTGCGCTTGCACCGTGCGGGGTTCGAAACCGTTGCCGCCTCCGCGTTTGCTCGCACCCCGATCGTGATCAGTGAAGCAGATCCCGACGGCTGCGCTGCGTGCCCCGCGACCGTCGCGCCGCAGCATGCTTATCGCAACACGCCCGCCTACGGGGCCTACGAAGTAGCAATGATGAAACGCTCCCTCGACTTGGCTGACGAGTTGGGGGTCGACCTGCGCGGGGTGCTGACCTGGGCGTTCACTTTTCCAGACTCTGCCTACTTCGAGGGGTATCGAGCGCTGACCACCCATGGCGTCGACCTTCCGGTGCTGAACGCGTTCAAGCTCCTCGGCGGGTTGACTGGCGATCGGTTACCGGTCGCGAGCAGCGGAGCAATGCCCCTCAGCGAGCTCATCGAACGTGGGGTTCGGGAAGAGCCGGACGTGGACGCTCTGGCCACCATCGACGGTGACCGTATCCAGATCTTGGTTTGGAATTATCACGACGACTTGCTGGACGTGCCTGCGACGACCGTCACTCTCGACGTCCGCGTAGGCTCGGTATTCGGCGCGACCGCTGACGTCGCGCAGACGCGGGTCGACGACGCCCACGGCAACGCCTTCGCGGTCTGGCATTCGCAAGGAGCGCCAGAACAACCGTCAGCTTCTCAACGCGCCGCTCTGCAAATGGCCATGGTGCCATCTCAGCAGCCCGAGCGCCGGGTCGACGTCGACAGCGGAACCCTCAGCATCGACTTCGAGCTGCCACGGCATGGCATCGCGCTGTTCACAATCAGCCCCGGTGACGACGGAGATGACCAGAATGACATGGCAAGCGACCGCGCCGGCTGTGCTTGCGAAGTCGGCGCACCGGCACATAGCCACCACGCACCTCGCTTCGCGTGGCCACTGACCGCACTCGCGATTGGGTACCGCTGCCGCACTGGGAAGAAGACGAACGGCCGCCTTCGACGGCACCGCAACCGCTGATTGCGGCCAGCTGAGAGTTCACGAATCGCGGACTCTCAGCTGAGCGCCGCCGGCCGGCTACTGTTTCTGAAGCACGACGGTCCCGGCGAGGGTTCCCACCTTGGTCGCGCTGATTGGCGATAGGATCAACGAGGCTCCAGAAACGCAGTAAGCGTACTGGGTTTCTGTTCGGCCATTGGACACGGTGATGACGTTGTCCGCAACGGTGTAGTTGGCCTTCTTCAGTGGGGTGAGCGAGACGAGAGCAGCCCCGCCGACCTGGTCGATCATTGCGGGGCACGAGCAGCCACCCGTGGCAGCGTCGTCCGTGCAAGTCGCCGACGCAAAGCCGAGCCCAGAAAGCGGCGCACCCACACGATCACACGTCGTATGCGTCCCCGACACGTCCAGGCAAGCCGCTGGCAAGTCAATCTGTTGCTGGCCCAGCGTCTGGGTCTCATCGACGATCGTTCCGTCGCCGTTGAGCGTCCACGTGCCGGTCACTTCCATGCTCCCGGAGGTCGGCGCGCCCGTGCACCCCAGGCCGAGGCTCGTCATGTCGAGGTCGCCGGTCACCGGGAAACACGACGACGTGGCAGTCCAGGTCCCAACCACATCTCCACCACACGGCGTCACGTTCTCGCAAGTAGCTTCCGGCGGCGGGCCAGCGGGTGCAGCCGCGGTGTCGCTCGGAGTAGCGGCCGGGGTGGGCACGTCAGTCGGGACCGCCGCCGGGGACGGTGCCGCGCTGGGCGTGGCCGAGCTCTCGACAGGCGTCGTGGATACCGCCATCTCGGATGTCGAGTCGCCGTAGTCACCGCATCCTGTGAACACCAAGGCGCACAACACGGCACGCGACCTACGCGCAACGCACCATCGTCGATTCTCAATGTCCTCGTGCAGGGTCATGCTCTTCGTCCCGACCTTCATTGCCCATAGCCCACGGCTTGGATGTTCTTCATCACGGCTAGCTCAGCATCGTCCGGAGGAAACCCAGACAGGATGGCGCCTTCGAAGAAGGTCCCCCACGAGTTGTTGCTGTTGTCGCCGCCGACACCGATGACGACGCCGCCCTGGTTGTCCATCGCTTTCGGCAAAGCGCCAGCATAGGCAGTGGTGACCTCCGTCGCCGTTTCAGTGTCGGCCATGCGCAAGGCCCAGTTGGACGGGTCGGTCTTCAAGAAGCCGAGCGCAAACGGCACACGCATCGACGGGTTGTTCGGATTCGGTGGATGAGCGTCGTCCAACGATCCCCACCCCGGGTCGCCCGGTTTCGAACCCCCTGCCCAAACACCTGCCTCGTAGTCTGCCATGAACCAAGGACCACTACCGGCGCCGTTGCCCCAGTATGCGACCCCGAAGAACAGGGTGTTCATCAAGTGGTATTCCTTGGGATTCGTCGTCACGTTCCCAAAGTCCCAACAGCACGCAGTGCCGTAGTGAGTCCCGTCTGCGAGCATGTAGATGCCTTGGGCTTCGGAACCGCGCGGCATGCCGTCACCAACCGTGGGGAGCCGATAACCTTGACGCGCTTCCATGTAGAGCGAGTAAACTCGGTGCCCGCCGACCATCAGCTCACCGTCGTCGGCGATCGACTCGAAGTCATCCATGGCCGCTGTGGCTCCACCGTTCGACAAGCCTGCCTTTGCGACGGGCAAGTGGCTACCCCGACCCGACTGATCGTACAATAGGGAGATCGTGCAGGTTGTCCCGGCGCAGACCGCGTCTTGAGCGTCCGCATCACCGAAGCCGTCTGCGGTCATCCCGATGTCGTGCGTTTCACCCCCCGACCCGGTGTTCTGAGCGCTGCTACCACTGCGAACCTGGTACAGCGGTCCGTCGTAAGCACTGTAGAGCCGCCGCACCATGGAGTAGGCCGCCACGCACGGTGTACCCGCCGCTTCGTAGATGTCACACGGCCCTTCCGGCGCGGGGGGAGGCCCATCCGGGCCGCCCGTGTTGTCCGGGGCCGTTCCGGAGGGCATCGTCGTGTCCACGGGCGTCGTGTCCACGGGCGTCGTGTCCACGGGCGTCGTGTCCACGGGGGAAACACCCGTGGGCCCGGTTGGTCCAGTGGGTCCGGGCGGACCTACTGGACCAGTTGGGCCGGGCGGGGTCGCCGACGTCACCGTCGTCGGCGTACCTTGCGGCCCTGTCGGT
Organism: Deltaproteobacteria bacterium; assembly: GCA_003235365.1. Classification (GTDB taxonomy): domain Bacteria; phylum Myxococcota_A; class Polyangia; order Polyangiales; family Polyangiaceae; genus SZUA-265. Next base: position 20,229 of record QJWJ01000170.1, on the reverse strand, counting down.
GAAACGCCGGGATTCGTTGGAGAAACGCCGGGAACAGTCGGAGACACGCTCGGCGACGTGGGCGACACACCTGACGGCGGGGGAGACCCGACGGGACTCGCATTGGTATCAGTGCCGGTCGGAGTCGTCGTGCTCTCGATGGGCGAGCTGGAGGAAGAATTGCCGTCGTCAGCGCAACCCCCGGCCATGAGGGAAACGACGATTGCGATCGTGGATGTAGGGATGCGACTGGGTCTCATTTGATTCCATCTCCAGGGAGGCAGTGGAGTCTCCATGTTGAAAACACGGGGATTGTGAACGCTCACATTGCGAGTGTCAAGCTCACTCACGCGAACCGGAAAGCGCCCGATGTCGAACGAAAGGCGGTTCAACGACAGCCTCTTTTTCCAGTGCGAGAGCCGGGTAGTTCGCGACTCGGGGTGTCGAAACGAGGGGGTTCGTCTTCAACCCACCCGACCGCAGCCCCAGAGACGCGAGCACCTGCCGATGAATGGCCTATTCACACGAATCCATCCCATTCCCTACCTCCGCTCGCCCCAAAGTGACGCACCAAACGTCAGATTCGACACGCCGTGGCGCTCAGCCTACCAATCTTCAGAATTGCGGCGAAAAGTCGCCTGGTCGGGAGCGAACGCGTCTCGAGGAGACTCCGCCCCCACTCGCGCGGCTCCGAACCAGACCGATCTTTCCATCGTTGCATCGTGCTTTCCATCGTGGCGTGTGAATTTTCGCGCCGTGCGGAACCAGCCACGCTGAGAACATGGCGCCTGCCTGGCGAACCAGAGGCTTCCATTCGCCCGTGGCCTCCGGGTGAGACGGGCGGTACTCGTACGCACCCACAGAAGCTGAGTTCACACCTTCAATGACATCGAGCTGAGAGTGTCCGACTCTTCGCAAACAAGAGCCCGTCCTCGGACCGAATCTCGAACCGGGCAGTCGAGCGTGGTTCAGTCCCGCGAGTCCCGACCGTTTAGGCTTGGTTCATGGCGAAACATCTCGAGGGCGGCAGGTACTTCCGTGGTTCCGTTGGCGCTTCGCACCTAGTCCTGTTGCCCTTGGTCATCGCTTGCTCGAGCGGAGGTGACTCTTCGAGCGGCGAGACCGCGCTGGACACCGTCGAAAGCGAAACGGTGGCGGTTGGAACGAAGTCGACGGAGATCGCCATCGAAGGCGCAGAACTCACCTTTCCCAAGGGAGCTCGCGAGGAAACGGTCACCGTCACCGTCAGTCAGCTCACCGACGAATCGGCGACGGACCTCGCCCCGTTCGACGATGAGCTCGATCTTGCCGAAGCGCCCGTCGTGTTCTTGCCGCACGGCACGACCTTCGACGAGCCCGTAGAGGTCGTGCTGACGTACTCCGGAGACACTCCATCAAAGGTCATGAAGCTCGATGACGAGCACGACACCACCTGGGAAAACGTGAAGGGGGTGGAGTTCAAAGACGGTAAGGCCCGATTCGAAATCACGAGCTTCAGCATCTATGGGATGTTCCTCGCTGAACGAGGAAACGAGGCGAAGGACGCGGGCACCCCCGCCACAAAGCAGGCGGAGAACGGCGGCGCGGGCGGCTCGTCGAATGATTCCGAGGGACCCAGCGAAGACGGCACAGGCGGCGCCATGAACTCGGGGGGCGCTCCGGGCAAAGAGAGCCCAATGGCTACCAGCGTGACGGACGGGAGCGGCGGGTCGACGAGTCCTGCCGCAACGATGCCCGAAGGCGGCGACATGGGAGCCGGCGGTGCCGACAGCCAGGTTGAGGTTGGGACTGGCGGCCGCGGCAACGTCGAGGTCGGCGGAACCGGCGGGACCAACGGCAGCGGCGGCGCCGACAGCGAACTGCAGGCAGGCGGCACCAGCGGAGTGGGCGGCGCAGTCGGTGCTGCGGGCGCAGGCGGAGACGTCGAAGCGGGTGGCGCTGACGGAACCGGCGGTGCTGACGGAACCGGCGGTGCTGACGGAACTGGCGGTGCTGACGGAACCGGCGGTGCTGACGGAACCGGCGGCGGTATCGCGGCGGGCGGTGCTACGGGCCAAGGTGGCGGCGTTGGCTCGGCCGGCGCTGACGGCAGCCCGGCGAGTGGTGGAGCCAGCGCAGGCGGAACCGCCGGAACTGGGGGCAACATCGCCGCTGGCGGAGCCGGAACTGGTGGGACCGGGGGCACCGGAGGAACCGCCGAGCCGTGGACCACGGGTATCATCCAATACCAATCGACCAACAGCTTCTCGGGAGATGTGAGCTGGGGCTACCGGGGCGGTGCCACGGCAGAGACCTGGCAGCTCGAGGCCTGGATGTGCGCCCGCTACCAAATCCCAGCTAGCTCCTACCCGACTGGCGAAGGGCGTCTTTACTACAACCTCGCGCAACCCAGTGGCGAAGCGCCGGGTACGTTGACACCCGATCTGAACCTCGCCATCTACCTCGCCACCTATGCCACCGCAGAGGCAACGAGCGTACTCGTCTACCTCGTCCAGCCCGATGGCACCCAGTGGTGCCTCCCCTCCACGCTTGCCATGGGCTCAGCGACGATGACACTGCCGTACAACGCGTTCACCGACGACTGCACCCCCGAGGGCAACGCATACGACGGCGGACCCATCGAAGCCCTGAGCATCATGCTTTCAGGTAACGAGTCCGCCGACACTGTCAATCACGTCTGCTTGCTCGACGCCTACGAAGGCGGCACTTCGACCACGCTCTGAGAAGCGGGCCGACGACGAACGCACTCGCGTCGCGATCCGCTCCTCGTCGCGGCAACCAAGCCGACTGCCGCTCTTGATGGACGAACGCGATTGTCGGGCGGTACTTCGACCCCCAGTTGGGTCAGGGTCCGAGAAACCGCGAATCGCCAAGCTCGTTCAGCGAGCCTCGATTACCATGTGAAACGGCGTCTGAGCGGCCACTCGGAAACGGGTCAAGCCCCCTTGCGCCAGCGCTTCGCGCAAGGCACGGGGCCCAGCCTGAGCCCCCAACGCTATGCCGCCGCGGTGGCAAAGCGCGCTCGGCGTACACAACGCCGTAGACGCTGCGTAGTTCAAGGCAGCCAAGGGCCCCTGATTGTCCTCTGCACGCTCCGCTGCCGTCGGCTCCACCAACATCACGCAACCGCCTGGCGCCAACCGCTGCGCGGCGTAGCGGGCAGCCTCAACGGCATCTCCCATGTCGTGGAACGAGTCCATGAAGCAAATCAGATCGTAGTTCGGACCGTCATAGTCGGTAGCCGAAGCACAGTTGAACGCAACGCGATCGGAAAGACCCAGTTCTTCGATGTTTCTCCGCGCGTGATCGATGGACTCGGCGTGGATGTCGACGCCAACGAACGTCGACGCAGGGAAAGCTCGGGCCATCAAGGCCGTGGAGACTCCGTGCCCGCAGCCCACGTCTGCCACCCTGGCGCCGCGCTCCAACTTCTCTGCAACGCCCTGCAACGCCGGAAGCCAGCTGTCGGTGAGATTGGCAGTGTAAGCGCTACCAAAGAAGCGCGCACAACCGCAGAACAACCTCCCATCGTGTTCGCCCCAACCGATCCCCGCGCCGCTCCGAAACGCTTCTGCCAAGCGGCGTTCGTCCGCCCAAACGGATGCCGCGATCTCAAACGCCGGAGGCAGAAACACCGGGCTGTCTGCGACCGCCAGCACGGGTGCCGCACCCGACGTCAGCGCGAATCGGCACGTCGGTGCATCGTAGCTGAGATAACCTGCTGCTCGTTGCTGGTGCAGCCACTCTCGTGCATACCTCTCGGCCACGTGAGTCCGTTCCGCCAACTGCACTGAGGTGAGCGGACCGTGAACGGCCAGGGCCTCGTAGAAGCCCAACCGGTGACCCAAACTCAACATCACGCCGGTCATCGTCGACGACAGATCACCCAACACCTGATGCACGAATCGCTCGGTATCCGAGGGTGACTCCTCGTCACTCGACGGAGCCGAACCGGGCGTGGTGCTGGGAACCGCATCCGCAACGGACTCGGGTTCCGATTGGTGGGGAGAAACGTCGAGAAGATCCATCACCCGCGTTTGGACGTTTTTGCAGAACGACGAGTCGCGCAAGGTTGCGACAAGCGCGCCATCCACGTACTGTTGGGCCGCCGCCCGATCTCCGAAGACGTACACACCACCGGCGCGCAGTGCTTCACGGTCGAGCCACCAGAGCTTGGACACCAATCCTGGAACCTCATTCACTCGTGGAGCCGCTTCCTCCACGATTGCTTCGTATTGCTGCGCCGAACAGCACAAGTGGAATTCGATCAGAACGCATGTAGTAGTCATAGTAGTGCTCCTGGGTTTCAGTTTGCGCGTTCAGCTTGGGGAACCCTGACCATTGCTGCATGAATGCCCGATGAGGAGCCGATGAAAAGTGCATGAACGAGTCCCATTGACCGCAGAAACCCAGCCTGCGCCCCGCATCAGCGATCGTTTGAATCTGTTGCGCCGACGTCGTTTCGTCGGGAGAGAACGAGAACTGCACGGTCTGGAGCAGTGCGCATCCGGCGACGGCCCCGCCGTGAGCTTCGTGTACGGCATTGGGGGCATGGGCAAAACGGCGCTGCTCGATGCCTTGGAAACACGACTGATCGACCGCAGGGTTCGCGTACTGCGCGTCGACGGGCAAGCCGTGGCGCCAACGCCCGGCGCCTTCTGTCGCGCCTTGGCCGTGCGCCTCGAAGCCGAGTACGATTCGGAGTCGCTCGACTCCTCAACCAGCACTCCCTCGACGCAGCTCGCCGCAATGCTGTCTGGCTTGTCCGGCATCACCGTCATACTCATCGATCACTACGAACAGCTACGCCTACTCGACGCGTGGCTACGCACCGACCTGGCTCCCAGACTACCTGCACCAGTGCGTCTTGTCGTAGCGGGGCGCCATCCGCCAGCTCTGGCGTGGGCCGCCGGCGAGGGATGGGCGGGATTGGTGCAAAGCATGCAACTCGACGCGCTTGACGAGAAGCACGCGCGCCGAGCACTTCGAGCACTGAACACCCCCGCGGATAAGGAATCAGACATCATCCGCTTTGCGCAAGGCCACCCACTGACGTTGGAGTTGGCTCACGCAGCAGCGGTGCAGCAGCCCAATTCGGATTTCGGTGGGCTGGATCGGTCGCGCACCATTGCCCAGCTAGCACGCCTGTTCCTCGAAGAGCTCACGAGCGGAGAGACGCGACGCGCACTGGAGGCGGCGAGCGTCGTGCGCCGCGCGAGCCGTTCATTTCTCTCATCCATGCTTGGACCGGAGCCCGCCACTCGCGCAATCGAGCAACTCGAGAGGCTCGGGCTCGTGTGTCGAGCAGCCGAAGGATTGACGCTGCATCCCGTCGTGCGCCAGGCAATTGCTGGAGAACTCCAGACCATCGATCCGCAACGACACCGCGAACTGCGAAGAGCCGCGTGGACTCAGCTGCGGAGCTCACTGTCTTCCTTGGGCCCCGCGCACCTCTGGGAGCATGCTGCCGATGCGCTGTTCCTCATTGAACACGCACACATCCGCGAAGCATTCTTTCCCAGTGGCGTCCAGCGTATCGTCGTCGAACCGGCACGCGTCGAGGACTGGCCGGCAATTGCCGCCATCAGCGCCGGCTACGATTCCGCTGAGGGGGTCGCGGTACTGAAAGAGTTCTTTCGCCTGCTTCCGGATTGTGTACACGTGGCTCGCGACGAGCTCGGAGAGGTTCAAGCGTTCTACGCACTCGTCCGAAGCGACCGCGTTCCCGACGAGTTGCTGCGCTGCGACCCCCTGCTAGCACAGTGGCTGCAGCACGACTCGGATCCGGAACCGGCGCTTTGGCTGCGGCGCATGCTAGCGCGGGACCACGGCAACGATGCCAACGCCGCATGCGTTTTGGACCTCAAGCGAACGTACATCGAGAACCCGCGGACGACGAAGCTGTACGTCGGGGCGTCCGCGCTCACCCGGCAGCCGGAGTGGGCGGCGTTGGGCTTCCAGGAATGCCCCGCCCTGACCGCTGCAGGCTTGGCGCGCGACGGCGCTCCACACATCACCGTGTGCCTGGAGTTTGGCTCCGGTGGGATCTTTGGCTGGATTGGGCGCCTGGTGGATGCACAGTACGCGCCGCCCCACCTGACAAGCGAGAGCGCCGCATCGCAGCGCGTCGGCATTCCGCAGCTACATCTCGACGAGGACCTGCGCCAGCTCGTGGTCGACGGCACGAGCATCACCCTCACTCCGTTACAGTTCAATCTGCTGCAACACCTCATGAAGAACACGACGCGCGTCATCGATCGTGCGGAACTCGTCGACGTCGTCTGGGGGCAAGGGGTAGTGGGCAGCAACGTGGTCGATGCAGCAGTACGTTCCTTGCGCAAGAAGCTCGGGCGTCATGCGGGAGTCATCGAAACTGCGAAAGGGTTTGGATACCGCTTCCGATGGGAGGGGCTCGACTCGAAGCAGGATCGGTGAGCTCTTACAACAGACTTACATGGCTCAGCTCGCGAACTCCGTGAGTTGATTTCCAGCAAACTCTGCGCGTTGAACGAGTCACAACACGCTGCGCAGAGCTGTGCTTGCAGACTTTGCATTGGCAGTATCGTGTCGGGGATCCTAGACCAGCAATCAGGTTGATTGCTCACCATGCCCATTGGCGTCTTGTCCGTAGATCCCTCCGTCAATCTGACCCCCTCGTCGGTCAGGTCGACTCCAATCGCGCGAGCTGCAGGGGCGACTCTGGGCGTGTTGCTGTTCACGGCTTGCAGTGATGCAACGTCGGACGGCAGGTCGCCGGCCATTGCCACGGACCCGACCACGCCCCGCCCTGCAAACGCTGCTAGCAGCGGCACTACACCTAGCCTCCCCGCACCCCAACCAACACCAGCCACGTCGTCGAACGCGTCTGGCGAGGCGAGCATGCCGTCGCCAATGAACCCCCCAGGGCCGACCAGCACGCTCGCCGGCAGCGACACGAGCCGCCCGCCGATCAACAAGCCAGACGAGTCGGCCGGCGCTGGCGGGCGATCGGTGGAAGCTGGGTTCACTGCAGGCGGCAATGCCGGTCAATCAGCGTTCCCAATGGTCCCTGGCAATGGGGGCTCGACACCAGCGCCGAGCGTATCCGTCAGCCCGAGCGACTATGCCATCGCCCCGCCGAGCCAGTGCCACAATCGCTTCGACTACCAAGCAGAAGGCTGCATCCCAGGGGACGAATCCACGCTGTGTGGGGGTAAGTGCAACACAATCAACGCGTGCTTGGAAACGCCCGACGAGAAGCCGTTCGCCGATGTGACGTTCATCTGTCCGCGCTTCATGTTGTTCAGTGATCAGATGCGCCAAGCAGCGATCGATGATGGGAACACTGACTTCAACTACGCGATCGTCGGTCACGATGTCGACCGTGGTGGCATCGACGGCGAGGCCGATAGCTCCTGCTGTCAGTGCTACCAATTGGTTTTCGCTCATCCGTCTGTGAACAACGAGCGCCAGGCGCAACTGAACCCCGACAACCCAACTCCGCCCACGTCAGCACTACCACTGCCCAAACCACTGATCGCACAAAGTTTCAACACCGCGGCGACCCCCCACAGCTTCGATGTGTACATGGGAGCAGGCGGGCTCGGCGCAAACAACGCCTGTGCGCCCGTGGTCGGATCGACTTCGCGGTCGGGACAGTACATGTACACCGCCTACCCCGAGGTTGGTCAAACATCAGGCGGAGGAGTCAAAGCAGTCACACACTTCCCGCAGTGCAAGAACGACATCCAGTGGGTTACCGAACAGACGTTGTCCTCCGATGCTTGCCAGGCAGAAGTACGGGCAGCTTGTGAACAAATCGAGTCAACCATCGACGGCTTGACCGAGCAAGCGCGCGACTCTTGCTTGCGGTCGAATCGTGTCGAGAGTGCGTATCACCTCAACTGGTCCGTATACGCCATGAAGGTCGAATGCCCCCGACATCTCACGGAGGTGACCGGGTGTCGCCTTGCGCCCCAGGGCTTGCCCCAGGTGGACCGCTCCACGCTCAGCGCCGACCGAGCGGCGACGAACACGGGGTTCTTCAACCAGGCGACCAACGGCGAGATGTACGAAACGACGACCATGGAGGACTGCTGCCGGCCGTCCTGTGCGAACACTGACTGGGTCGAAGGAAGGGGGCTCACTCCAGACGGCGACTACAACGCCTTTTACTCCTGTGACGCCGCGGGCATACCACTCACGGAGCAACCAAGGTGAACCCAGCTCGGCGTCGACTCGACGTCTCGCCGGGCAACTCGGCGGAGATGGCGAAGGTGGCGGAAGCGCATACCACCCCAGCGAGTGAACCAAGCGCTGGGCGCCCGCACCCCGTCCCCCCGCACCCGGAACGCGTGTGCTGGGGCTGCGACCAACGCTGCCCCAGCAAGGACTTGGCTTGCGGTAACGGCTCGGTGCGCACCCCTCACCCCGTCGAACTGTTCGGCGACGTCACGGACTCCTGAGCCGCCACGGGAGCCGAAACCACGGACAAGCGAGCGACCGAGGACGGTTCGGGCCCCTCCGCGCGAGAGCGCAGCGCGTCGAGACGCCCCAGGCGCTCGGCCAACCCTTCTGTGAATGCCGACCGTTCAGGCTCTGAAATATCCGCGCTCAGCTCGCGGTAGAACGAGATTCCGTTTTCGACGTTACTGGCATACCGGTTGAGGCGTGTTTGCGCTTTGAAATCCATCGCGTCTGTGCACTCCAGCTCTCGAGCATAGTGGTCGAGATACAGATCCAACTCCGCGAGAAACTGGTGCGGGCGATTGTCGCGACTGAGTATCGATGCACGACCGTAGATGTGGTCGCACATCTGCTCGAGAGTCATGGTCCGTTGAAAGTTCACGATGTTCGGACCCGGACAGATGCTGGGCGTGCCGTGCTCGTCGATCCTCCGAACCAGCTTGAACGAGGCACCCAGGTCGTGACAAATACACTCGGGCGCCAGAACCCGTGCCACGGCCTGCGCGTGCACCGTGTCGCCGAACGGCGTGGGTCCGAGTTGCGCCAGGCGCTTCTCTTGGTAGGTCCGCGAAGCCGGACACAGCGGCATCCCGAAGTCGTGATTGAGCGCCAGGTGCCCTTTCGGACACTCGCTCCCGGGGCGACCGCACTGCATGTTCGCGGTTCGGCGCTGGTTGCTCGCGCTCGTCTTCAGACTCCAGAAGCGAACACCGAGAGGGGAGCCCCACGTCAACGCGATCTCTCGAGGTTGCGCCATTTCGAGCTGCCGCCGCGTCGCGACGTCGACGGCGCAGACCTCTGGAACCATCAGCATCGGAGAGCCCCAGCCAGTGCCATCCACTTCGAAATGGCGACGCAGTAGCAGGTCCTCTTCGTGAGTCCCGATACCGCCCTGCACGGTAACCGTTTGCGCAGGGGGCTCCGAAGGAACGTCAAGTCCGCGAGCGCGAAGTGCCGTCCCATACGTCTCGAAGCGCTCCGCTCTCAATGCGGCGCGTTCTCGGCGAAAGTCGTCGAGGATCGGTCCAAGGAGCACTCCATCGGTGGGGAACGCATGGCCCCCGCAGTTCAATCCAGATTCGATGCGAAATTGATGCACCCAGATACCTTGTCGTGCGAGCAGCTTGCTTTGGATCGATGCGGAGCGAAAATCGCTGACCTTGAGCACCACCTTCTGACGAAACCGACCGCGTTCGTCGGGAAGGAAGGAAGCCTGCTGAGACAGCAACGCAAACAAGCGCTGGTTGACTCCGGCAGAGAGCACCAGGTTGCCCTCCAGCCTGCTGCCCGCAAATCCCCGCAGCGCCGCCAACGCATCCGACTGTCCCTCGGGACGGGGGCGGCCCTTGGCGTCGTCCGCGCGGTCGAGTTTGGTCATGATGTTCGCCTCTACCGCGCCCGGCCTCAGCGCTTTGCGGATCCGCTCAGCGAGTTGTTGCGCGTCCTCGGAGCGTTCCGAATGCGCACGGTATTGCCGGTACAGGTCGCGCAGTGGATCGCCTTCGGGGAGCAGACCAACATAGCGTGCGATGCCGTTCGGGTCGTCGATCGGACCGTCTCGCAACGCCTCGAATTGACGGGAGGTCTCGTCAGCGAGCAAGTTCAAATATGCAGTGATTCGCTTGGCGCGACTATCTGCCATGCGCCGTGGGATTGGTTCGAACGGCAGTTCGAGCTCCCGGCAGTAGCTCTCCCTTGCCTGCTCGATCAGGGTATCGTCGACGAGCGAGATGCATGAGGAAAGTCCGTACCTGGCGATCTTCAGCGGAGTGTCGAGCGTATACCCAATGCCCATGACGGGAACGTGGAAGCTGTGACCGTGACAAACGTCCATGCTGTGACCATCCTTTGCTAGTGTCCGGCACGCAAAGTTCGTGGCGAATTGCGGCGACACCAGCATTGGTGCGACCGTCGCAATTTCTCGACTCGATTCTCTGCTATGTCGAATGAGAGTTCGCGAACTCACATTTGGGTTGCGAGGGCACCATACGCACAGCCACGTCACGGTTGGGTCAGCGGTCGACTAGCGTGCTGTCACGCGCCAGACCAGCACTCGAAACGCAACGGCTGCGCACTTTCGACGATCAGTGCGGGACGAAGTTGGCGATTCTCCCGGGCATGAAACTCTCGATTCGGTTGCGTCCGCTTTCTTTGGCCAGGTACAGAGCCTTGTCCGCCCGCTCCAACGGTTGTGAGATGTCTGCATCGCTTGAAAGTACCTGCGCAACGCCCACGCTGATCGTGAACTGAAGCTCCCGCTCCTCCAGATAAACGACCGTGCGACTGACTTCCCGGCGGAGTCGTTCCGCAGTCTCCTCTGCCAAGCGACGATTACAGTCGCTGAGAAGCACGGCAAATTCTTCGCCACCGAGGCGTCCAAACAGATCTGAGGAGCGGAGATGGGAGCGCACGAGTTCGCTCAGTTCGACGAGCACCTGATCGCCCGCCGCGTGCCCAAACCGGTCATTGATCGTCTTGAAGTGGTCCACGTCCATCATCAGGAGCGAGTCGACCCGCTTGAGCCGTTTGGATTCGACGATGCGATAGTCTCCCTCTCGAAAGAAGTGGCGTCGATTGGACGCACCCGTCAGCGGATCAGTGAACGCCTCTCGCCTCAGAGAATCCTCTCGGGCTTTTCGTTCTGAAACGTCAGTGAGTACCTCGACGAACAGCTCGTCGTCGTCGATGCAAAGGCAGGACGTGTTGAGCTCGGCAGGAAAGGAGTCTCCAGTGGATCGTCGGAGGGTAACCTCCGCTTCGACCTCGTAGCTGCCCCCAAGTGGTGCTTCCGACCTAGCCTTGGCACGAGCTTCGTTCAACGCGCTCCGGGCGACCTCACGGCTATCATCAGAGAAGAGCGCGTCCCTCGCCTGCGCACGCGCTTCCTCTTCGCTGTAGTCCAGGAGCTTGCGCGCGCAACTGTTCATGCGCTGCAGCCGTCCCTCGCCGTCACTGACGACGATTCCCACGGGTGCGATGTCGATGAGCCGCTGAAGTTCGGTCTTGGCTCGCTCCAGAGTGCGCGTGATCGACGTGTTGGCGGCTTCGAGAGCCTTGCGATCAGTGATCTCACGAAGAACGACCAGGATCGTCTCGTCGTCTACGGTGACGAACCGAGCCTCGAAATGCCTTTCTTCGTTACAGATCATGGTCGGGTACTCGATCGCCAAACCGTCGTACCCTTGGCGGACGAGTTCCAGGCATTCACGAACGCGCGTCGGCTCACCCATGGGCTGGAAGTCCCCAAGCGGCTGCCCGACGACAGGAGGGCTGACCGAAAAGTCCGCTTCGCGCGAAAGCAGAACCTCTTTGACCAGATCCTCGTCGTCCACCCAGATCAGTGTGTCCGGAATCGTCCCGAGTATGGCCTTGCGCTCCGCGACTCGTCCGATGAGCTCCTCTGAGCTGATTTCCAGCGTGCGTTCGACTACCTCGAGTTCCTCGACGAAGCCCTCGTAGGTTTCTGCCACCATCGCGATAAACCGTTGTGTGGCGGGGTCACGCGGAGCATTGCCAAACGCGCGTCGCAATTGTCGGCTGATTAGAGCGTCCGTCTTCATTGCACTCGCTCGCTGATCGCCGTGATGTTCATCGACTGGTTGTGCAGAGCACATCGCCGCTGAGCGTACGGACCAAACTCTCCGTACGAGTAGAATCCCACAAGTCCGCTATCTGGTCCGAAGGTCCGGGCGACGGCATCGACCTCGTCCTCGACCATCTGGCGGAGAAGCCACTTCCTTCCGACGCAGCTCACGCAAAGCACGAACTGCGGACCTTGCCCAGAAGACTCCATCACGCGCCGAGCCGCGCTGGACGCTCCATCCACGAGCTGGCTGAAGTTTGCCTTCATGAGCCGCGCAGTCGCGTTGAGCGCGACGCCGCCAGCAAAGGTCATGCTCTGTGTCGCTTCGTTGATGGCAGTGACCGTTCGAACCAACAGCTCGGAATCAGGAGCCTCACGCAGGCCCAGCGGGAAACGCAATCCACTAGCGGGGAGGTCGTCGGCAAGGCGCCCCAAGTACTTGCGGTAAAGCCCCAGGGCAGACTGGCCATCCAACTCGAAAAGCTCATTGCCCCGCGCGGCGGTGACGATTCGCTCGGGGCCGAAAGGGATCCAACCTGCGCCCACGCCCACTCGAACGTCCAAGTCTCTCCCATAGAGCCCGAGGGCGACCACCTCTTCCCTCGCGATTCGTCCCTTGGTGCACACGTACGTTCTTTCGAAATTGGCACAGTCGCCAGCCATTCCTCCGGACAGTCCGACACCTGCAGGTAGGGTTCTCTCCAATGCGCGGGTGAGGTTTGCACCGTCGACTCGAATCCCGTCGCTCAAGAGAAAGACGTGCGCGAGGTCATCGGCGCGTAAAGCTTGGACGAGCTCCGCGGCAACCGCGTCCATCGGTCGGTTGTTTCGCGCCGGAACGCTCACCGTTTTCACCCGACTCCGTTCAAAATGAATGCTGGCGGCAACCGCCCGCCCCTCGAGAACCTCCTGTTTGGAGATCTGGCTGCACGACGAGCACCCCAAGAGCGTCGACTTGGGATAGCGAAGGCTGATGTGCTCGAGCGCGGCAGGATTCTCGAAATGCGAGCGTTCCCCGAAGAAGATCACGACGGTCGACGCGCCATCAGGAACGTCGGGCCCTCCCACCCAGTGGCCGTCGTTCGACCAGGTGTACTGACAGAACTTCACAACTACACCCCCCCGTATAGTTATCCGTTAATCAATACCCCAAACGTCGCCCCCCGCCAGTCGAAGAATTCGACGCGAACCGCCGGAACACGCTAACGGACCGGCTTGTGTCACCCTGGAGCAATCCGCTGAAGAGCCTGCCAGCGGCGCCAAAAAAGCTCGTTCGAGTGACCCCAACCAGCCATGGCACTCATGACTAGTCGTCGAGCACTCGCGCGGTCTATCGTCTTCGCAGGTCCATCCCCTCCGAGGGAACCGTGATGCGAACAGCAGCGTGACGCATACCAGGCGACCGGGCTCCACTCAGCTTCGCTGCGACGACGCCTCCCACATTGATGTTGTATCACTGCGCTGAGTGAACCACGCGCCGGAGGTGATGGGATCCATCGCCAGGGTGGACCTACCTGCGTTTGAAGCGGCTGTGCGGATCAAGCAAGCGAATCGTCCCAGCTGTTCCGGGGTCGCGGGGAGTTCGAGTGCTGCTTTCGGATCGGGCGAGCGCAAGACGATGTTCGCGATGCAACTCCTCCTCACCGTGAGCACGACGGGCGCTCCGGTACACTGCCCAAGCAGGTTTTCGATCAGTGGCCAATGACCTCTCGACGCACATTCGAGATGACCCACTCCTCCCACGAATACGACATCCAGTCCCGCTTGCGTCGCCAACTCGCTCGCCCACCGAAACGTCTGTTGCTCAAAGCCCCACTTGCACCTCTCCGGCCGAGACGACTCACGCGCGAGAGCCCGCCGTTCTGATCCTGCAACGGCCTCGACGTCCCATCCCGCGACTTCGCCGTGGGCGTCGAACACGCGTCGCTGAACGAAGCCACCCACCCGCAACCCAAGGCGTCCGAGCGCCTCGGCCAGGGCAAGCGTGCCGCCGCATTTGTCGGTCGTTTTCGAATCGTGACCATCGTAGAGTAGGAACCAATCTCTCATAGTAACCTCTTGCGCACCGAACTCGACTCAGACGCGGACGCCCGATGTCTACTTGGGCGGAGCCGTTTCAAAGGGGTGAGCCTCCACAGATTTGCACCGTGCCGTGCTTGGCATCGTAACTCGCCAGCGCCGTCAACGGAGGAGCGTATTCGGGATCAAACGGCAGATCTTCGATAGCCGCGAGTGCGCGTCCACAGTCTTTGGGTGATACCTCACAGATCCCGCTGGTCAGACGGTGCAAACGCGCAAACCGCCCCTCCAGGGGCGCGCGGCCGTCGCTCCAGAGTCGGACGACGGTGTCGGAGAGTTGCCGTGCCCGATCGCGAAAGCCCGCTCCGCAGGTTTGAAGCGCGAGCAACAACTCCCCCACAGCATCTGGCAACGCGGCCGGGGACTCGGCGTCCTCTCCTCGCTCGGTCCAACGGGCTCGCGGCCACGTATCGACCGAAACGCGTCGCAGCAGGTGACACCGCGTTCGGTCGAAACGCGCCGCTCGCGCCTGAACCTCGAGCAACCATAGCCGATCCACGGGCGGCTTGGCGACGCCGCGCCGTTCGCGGGCGCTCAAACGATAGTAGAAAGGGTTCGCCCGCTGGACTGCCCCCAGCAGCACGCCCTGATGAAATACGTCGTCCACGAATCGCCCGATCTGGCGAGCCCGGCGATCATCGCCGCGCCTTTTCAACAGTATCGCCCAAGACAAGTTGTCGAGTGCTCGGCGCTCGAAGTGAGGATTGTACCAGCCCGGACCGACCGCGTATCGAAACACCCCGTGGTCGACCGGATCCTGCAGCCCTTGAAAGGGGTCCATGTCGGGCAATTGCCCGATACGGTCGAGCCAGTCATCTGCATCGCTCCCCTTGGTTGCCAGTTCGACGATTGTGGACAGATCGAATGCGAAATCCGGCAATGGTTTGCCGTCGAGGCGGGGTGAACGCCCCTGCAAAGCGGAGGCAATGGTCAGCTCCACCCAGGACTCGACGCGCTGTGGCGCACCAACGGCGATCCACTCGGCCAGTTCACGAAGCAGATCTGGGTGCGGAACGCGGGCTGGGGAACCGAAACCACCATCGTTGGAGTTGACCGCGAAGAAGATCTTGCTCTCGAAACGCCGCAACATCTGCTGCGCAGTTTCCACGGAGACGGCACAACTCGGCAATTGCTCCACGGCCTTCCGCCCTGCGTAGGGGGTCAGTTTGCCGCTCGCGATACGACGATGGACGATGCTGAGTGAGTCTTCGAGCTCCGCTACCGATTTGTACCCAGACAAGGTCAACACGTGGCGAGCGTCGCCATCGAAGAACGCCAGGCTCGGCAAACCACTCACGCCTTCCAGATCCATCCAGGTGGGACTGAGATCAACGTCCGCGATGAGGTAACGAAACCTCCCTAGGCTCGCCTGAACCTCACGATCACTCAACACCTTCTTCTTGAACGCGTCGCACCACAAACACCACTTCGCGGTGAGCAGCACGACGGTCGGTTGTGCCGCGGGACGCAACTCAGACGGAACCGACGGAGCCACGTCGCCGTGGGTAGGGTTCGCCGGGAGGTCGACGCCGTGCGACGTTCCCGCATCACGCGGCGGAGGATCGCGAGCAACCATCCCCAAGTCTTCGCCCCTCTGTTCATCTGGTACCCGAGGTGAGTTCCCCACACCGTCCAGCGCAGTGGGCGTAGCGGTCCGCTCAGGTCGCTGCGCAGTGCGAGCGCGCCAGGGCGCATAGCTGACGAATCCCCCTGCGCAGATCGCCACTGCTGCGGCGCCGAGCAGCGGTTTGAGCTTCAGTCGTTGGTACCAGTGCATGAGTCGGACTCGCTGAGTGGCTCCAAACGCAATGCCGCCGGTTCGACTGGACAAGCAACGATGCACAGTCCGCATCCCACGCATGCCGCACCATCGACTCGTGGTCGACCGAGCTTCAAGGTCAGCGCCCTGACGCCGCCAGGGCACCAATCCGCGCAGGCCCCGCACTCTGGACCCGAAAACGGCAGACAAGTCGATTCATCGAGCGTGACCGTCCCCAACTTCACGACACGAGTGCTGGGTGTAACGAGTGCGCCCTCGGGACAGGCGGTGGCGCACGGGAAACCTTCGCACATGTGGCAGGCGCGCGAATCTGGGACCATGACCGGCGTATCAGCACCGAGTCCTGCCTGGGCCGTGAGTGTATGAATCGCCTTGTGAGGACAGGCCGCGACACAGTCACCACAGCGGGTGCACAGGCTCAGAAACTCCGCTTCAGGGACGGCGCCCGGAGGCCGCCGCCTGGCGGGAAGCGGAATGTCGAGCTCTTCGCGCAGCTTCACGTTGACGTGCTCCAGGGTCTCTGGAGCCGCCCGTCTGAAGAGATCTCGACGACTGAGCCGACGCCCAACCACCTACATTCTCCCCATGCGCATGTTCATGTCCAATCCCATCAGCGACAAGCCGCCGGCAGAAATCACCAGCATCACGACCAGCATCGGCACCAAGCTTCGCGTCGCATTTCTAGCTAGAGAAAACACTTCGCGACTCGTTCGATGCGCCACCACGACCCCTCCAACGTGGCCAATCAGGATCAAACCCACTTGAAGGTACCAAAGGGTGCTCTCGCTGACCAAGTGACCCAACGACAGGTCTCGCGTTCCGAAATAGTCCGTGCCGTGACCCAACGGATCACTGAGTAGTGCAACGACATTCCCTCCTTCGCTCAGCAGATGCATCGCGTTGTGCGCCAGATGGTAGAACAACGCGATTGGCAGCAAGCTCGTGGAATAGCGAAGGAAGAGCGTACGCGTTGACACCGCTTCATTGCTGACGCGAGCACCGACGAAACAACTCAACCAGTAGAGCGCCACGGGAATGCACAGAGCGGCGAGCATCCCCAACGAGAAACCTGCCCAGGCCGACAAGCCCCACTCGAGCCGCATCCAACGCATCACACTGCTGCTCCCCGGCTCGAAGCTCTCCCACGTCGTGGTCATGCTCAAGCCGTGAAAGAGGGTGAGGGCAAGCAAGCCGAGGCAAAGGCTCGCTTCATCCACGCGGGGCGAGTGTGATGCGTTCAGGTCGGCGCCGAAAGGCCTCAGGTTTATGGCAACGTTGCGCTTGTCACAACTCTTGATGCACTCGGTGCAACCAGTACAGTAGCTGGCTTGATTGAGTACCTTCAACGAGAGGCCAGTCGGACACGGGTACCCACGCTCGTTGCCGTTGAGACACTCTTCGGTCGTGCACCGCTCACAAACGTTCGCGTTCCGACGCCGCAACTCGACGGGACTGAAGTTGGAGTAGATGCCAGTGATCCGCCCAACCGGGCAAACGTATCGGCAGAAGGCCTTTTTCTCGAAAGTGAGGGCAAAAGTGACCGCAAGGGCGGCCATGGCTAGCCCCATGTACGCGGTATTCTTCGGACTGGTCGTCACCTGCAACCCGAGTTCAGCCCAGGTCAGGATCGCAAACAGCGTCAACGCTGGCCACGTGCTGCGCAGCCACCGCGGCACACTCAACTCCAGCGACAACGGCTCGATTCGTCGAAACCCGCCGAGTCGCGTCACGAGATTCGCCAGCCCGTCCCAAGGACACGCAAAGCAGAACACGGGCCCGACGAGCAGCACAGCGAAGATCAACCCTGCCCACCAGATGGTCCAAACGAACACAGGAGCCACATTGCGGACCTGGTTACCAGCCAACCCCGCGTACACCACGAATCCGAACACGACCACGGCGGTCAGTTGCGGGACGGCTTGAAGCCATCGCCGTCGCGCGACCCCATAGCGCGCTTTGCGCTTGAGGAGATTCTTTCGCCACGCAAGCGGCTTGCGCAGACCCAACCATTCAACCGTGACGAACGACAGGGCGACCAGCAGCAGCATTCCCGAGATCAGCAGCCAAGGGGGCAGCCCACCCATGACCATCATCATCGAACCATCGGGTGCGGCATAGTGCTTCATCGCCGGCTGGGTGGCGCTGTCGGGCTGCGGGGGGCACGTCTTCATCACCAGGCCCGGCGGCAACGTTGCGCTGCCCGCACTGTCCACCGAGGCAGCACCGGTCGGGAGGTCGTCGTGTGCCGCTCCCATGACGCCGCCAACCAAGAGGTGTTCGGAATGCACTGACTGCGTCGTTGGTGCTCGCTCTTCTCTGGACTGCGGAGGCGCGGCACCTTGCGCGAACGCCGAGGCTGGGCGGAGGAACGAAGCACCCAGTAGCAATCCGAAGAGCACGGCATGCGAGAGCGCCTTTGCGGCCGAACGCAATCGTCGTGCCCGAGCCCGCCGCGTCCGTCCCAACAACGCCAAGCCGAACAAGATGCCCATGGGCATGCCCATGCCCAGGAGCAGCCACCAGTTGATCTTGTCGTCGTTCAGTTCGACTTCGAAGTAGATACGAGCGGTCTGGACACCACCCTCCACGGGGATCTTGGCGACCATCTCGTATTCACCCGACTCGGGAAGTGTTTCTCGAGTGGAGTAGATCGCTTCCTCGTCCACCGTTTCGCGGGAGAAGCGCACGACGACATCGCCGTCCAGCTGGATCTCGAACTCGACCGGGCCCAGATAGGGCGCGCCTTGCTCCAGATCGTACAGATACGTGAAGAACTTCACGTCCCGAGGCGAATTGGCATTACGCCTCTCGTAGCCTTGGAAGTTGAAGATGGTTGCCCCCATCTCCCAATGACCAGTGATGTTCACGGTTTCTTCGGTGGGAACCTGTGGGTAATTCTCGTAGTACCCGTAGTGGGGTAATCCCTTGTTGTGGTGGGCAAACGCCACCGACGGCAGACAGACTCCAATGACCAACGCGATGATCGGGAGCGAGACCTTACGAGCGAGCTTGCCCTTCGGACAAATTGCAACACAGGCGCCGCAGTTGTCGCAGGCGGGGCGATGTGTGTCTTTCTTGGGCGACAGACCGTACGGGCATGCCTGAACACACGCCTGACAGCTCTCTGGACATTTGACGCGCTGGTCGTTGCGCAAGCGCAAGAACGACCAACGTCCAACCTGTTCGAGCAGGAACCCTTGTGGGCAGAAGCTGTGACAGAACACCCCCGGCGCCAGCAAGCAATCCAAACTGAGCAAGATACCGGGGACCCACGCCAACACCGTCCCTCCTCCACCGAGCACGAGGATCACGATGGTTGCGCTCAGACTCGCATAGGGGAGCAGTAGCAGCCAAATGGCAGTGCCGATGCCCACGGTAGCAATGAAGCCCCCGAGAAGTACCCAACCGCCAAAACGACTCGAGAGGCGATACTGAGGCAGTTCGATCCCCAGCCGAAGCAACCCGCCCCGCACCAACTGCGCGACGTCGAAGGCAGTCCGCATAGGACAGATGTGGCTGCAAAACACCTTGCCCAAGGTCAGCGCGAGCACCAGCGGCAGCAAAGCCCCGAGCACGAGACCCACGGGCAGCGCGCCGTTGCTGACCACGAAGCTCAAAGCCATGATCGGATCGGGGAATTGCATCCCGAACACCGTCAGCGACCACGGGATGCCGAGGAAGTCCTGACTGGCGCGTAGCGGTTCACCGAACAGTGACAGCAGGTCCTCGTTCCATGCATACAGCTGTGCGGCTGGTGCTCCCTCCATCAGCTCCACGAGACGAGCGCTGTTGTGCGCGACCTTGAAGTTACGCCACGCGCCATTGAGAGCCGCCCATGCGACGAATGCAATGACCCCGGCGCGGAGCAGATGTCGCAACCCCTGAGCAACCTTGGCACGACGAGCGACACTGCTCATGACTGCTCCAGTTTCTCCGTCGGGATGACGCGAATCGCCTGGGGCAGGTGTAAGCACGATTGCTCACACAAGCCGCAGCCGACGCAAACGTCTCGGTTGACGTGTGGGGTTTCGAACATGCCTATGGTGATCGCCTCACCGGCGAGTGGACACGCGCGATAACAGGCACCGCATGTCCGACCGGCAAAGCTGAAGCAAAGGCTCTCGTTGACGTAGGCCTTGCCCATGGCGACGCCCCGTTTCCAACCGTCTCGCGATACCGCAAAAGGGCGTAGCGCGCCCGTCGGACACGCCTTGGCGCATTCACCACACAACGTGCAACCACGCTCTCTTGCTGACAGGTAGGGAGTGAACGCCTGGCGCAGACCTTCCTCCATCCCCTTGTATTTGATGCACCCATTGAGACAGGCCTCCGCACACTTCAAGCATCGCGTGCAGGCAGGCTC
>QJWJ01000014.1 GCA_003235365.1 Deltaproteobacteria bacterium | reverse complement strand
ACACGCGAAGCCGTAAGCGCCAATCGGCTTCGCGACCGTTGCACACGCGAAGCCGTGAGCGCCAATCGCCTTCGCGATCGTTGCACACGCGAAGCCGTAAGCGCCAATCGCCTTCGCGATCGTTGCACACGCGAACCCGTAAGTGCCAATCGCCTTCGCGACCGTGTGGGGCGATGTTCGGGCGATTTCGTCGTGTGCGCTGACTGCGAGAGAAATACTTCCTGCACCCGCCGTAGCCTGGGAACCCTGCTGTTGCCCGCTGAATGTGGCGGCGACCGGCTGCTCCGCAACCGCGGTCGAAGCCGCGTGCGCGGACAACTGCATCAAGCTCACAGCGACACTCACTCCCCCCAACTGCGCGTCTGTCGCAACGTTTGCAGCAACTGGTCGAGCTCGTCCAACCCCGCTCGTTCGAGGTGCTGGCGTCGTGTCGGCGTCAACTCGACGCCCACCACTTCACACACCGCAACAATCGCATCCATCCGCCCCTGCCGGAGTCCGCGTTCATGTCCTTCGGCCTTACCAATCTCGCGCCCTTCGGCCTTGCCAATCTCGCGCCCTTCGGCCTTGCCAATCTCGCGCCCTTCGGCCTTGCCAAGCTCGCGCCCCTGTTCGTGTTCGGCGCGGGCGCGGTCGTCCACGATCCAGGCGATGTGTTGTTCCCACTCTCGCAGGGCGGCGGTGTCGCTCGGATCGTCCGGGGGCGCGGGGATCTCGTGGGGATCTTGCACCTCGGGGGGCTGGGGCAGCGGACCGACGTCGGCGGGCGAGAGAATGGTTCCCAGCTCGTCGCGGCAGGCGTCCACGACGCAGGCGGCGAGCTTCTGCACGCGGGAGCGCAGTTCGACCAGTTCTTCGCTGGTGATGCGGTAGGCCTTGGAGTAGCGGGCCTCGATGTAGGCGCGTTTGAGCAGATCGAACAGGTAGCCGTCGGCTTCGCTCTGGCGGGGCAATGCCTCGTGCAGGCTGGGGTGCAAGGGGCTGGTCTGTTCGGCGAGCGTTTCCAGGTTGTGGGTGCGCGGTTTGTAGCCGGTGAACACGAGCAGCGCTGAGTGGTAGTAGCGCTCGGCGGCCTGGTGCAGGGAGAAGGCGGCGTGGGCCCACTGCTGATGGCGCATGTAGTATTCGACGCCGTGCCAGAAGCCGCTGGCACTGTTGAACCAGTAGCGCAGATCATAGCGGCGCTGCTCCAGGCGCTCGGCGGGGGTGAGCGCTTTGATCTTGGCGAGGGAGAAGCGCTTGTTGTCGAACAGGGTGATGCCTTCGGCCACCACGTCGCTGAAGAAGTAGCGTCCGCGCCGGATCTCGTCGTTGAGTTGGCGGATGTCGTGCACGATCAGGTTGATGGGGCAGGGCTTGGCCAGCGTGGTCAACTTCGACTCGAGCCCGCCCCACAGCAGCGCGTCGGCGGCCACCTCGGGCGACTCGACCACGACCAACAAGTCGTAGTCGCTGTAGTACAGCGTTTCGTGATCTTCCACCCAGTCGCCGCGCGCGTAGCTGCCGAACAACACGAGCATGTCAGCCGGCGACCCTTCGCAAACCAGCCCGGTGATGCGCTCGATCAGCTGACGCTTGTGCTCGGGAAGATGCTCGAGGGACGTCTTCATTCGTTCAGGCAGCGTAACAGCCTCACCCGCACTTCGCGAGTTCCCCTGCAGCATAACAACGCATCGTGACCGGCAAATTCGCGCGTCCTCCGGCGCCGAACGCGATAGACTGCTCGCCATCACCAACAAATGAGCCCCGCAGCGCGCCAACGCCCGGGGCTCCGGCCATCGAAAGGATAATTCCGATGACGACCCGTATCGTAGGCGTGCACGCACGCGCGTCCAGAAAAAGCCCAACTCCGGTCAGCGTGAGAGCCGTGAAGGCAAGCAGATTGCCGAAATCGCCGGGCGTCGCCGCAAGTTGTGACCAATCATCAGCCGCTCGGGGGCGGTCGTGAGGCACATTAGCCTCTACGGCCGTCAAGTGCCGGTGGCGTGCTGGGAGGTGCGCAGCCAAAGCGCCATGCCCTGGGCGACCGAAATCGATTCGGAGCACGAAGCGCGCGAAGAGCTGCGTTGCGCCCAGCGTCGAGGACTCGACGCCCAGCTGTTCGCGATCACCGAAGACGGCATCCGCGTCGAGGTTCCGATCTGACGCCGTCTCCTACCACTTCTTCTGGCGACTACTTCGCCCGCGCCTTCACCAGGCCGAGGTCGGTCTTGATGATGTGGATGGTGGGGTAGCTCACGCCGAACTGCTTGGCGACGTCAGTGCCCTTCGCTCCGGCCTTCAACGCTGCCTTGATGGCATCCCGCGTCGCGTCGGACAAACGGCGACCGCGACCTCGGCCTGCGGACTTGGCGACCTTCGAGGCCGGAAGCGGCGTGACGCCCCAAGGGCCAACACTCCGACTCCCAGCGGCTTCGAGGATCGCGTGGGCGAGCGCTTGCGCAGAATCGTAGCCGAGTTCGGTGTGCAGGCTGGCGAGGGCCCTCTGTTTGGCACGGTCGGCGCTGCGGATTTGGTCGAAAATGTTCATTGGGGCGATCCTAGTTTCGGGTTCGAATGCCGCGCAAGATTCCTGGGATCGGTGACTTCGTACCGGACAGCCATGTATGGGGGCTTGCTGGCCGCTGGTAACACCCCACGCAACGCTCGTTCGTGGTCGTTCCTGTGCTGGCGCCCTCGGGGGGTCGCAAGACCCAAACGGCCCGTTTTGCCGCGGCGGCCGGGTCAACCTTCACAATTCCGCATCTTGGCGTGGCGAATGGCGAGCGGATTGCAGCCGCATGGGGTGCGTCACCTGGGAGGATTCGAACCCGTGGCGTCAACCTTGGCAATTGCTCGGAATGGCGTTTCAGGCCGTTACTGGGGGTGCCAAATACTTGAAATCATGTAACCAGGCGTGATTCGGGCGAACCCAGCCGTTACGTCGAGGTGGTGCTCC
>QJWJ01000126.1 GCA_003235365.1 Deltaproteobacteria bacterium | reverse complement strand
CCTGAGGGAGAAGCCGCAGCCCATGCGCGTTCGTTTTCGATACTCGGACTTGATCATGCCGGAGGCTGCGGCAATCGGGTTTCGGCTCCGTCAGGGCGATGCCGTTTTGGTCGAGTAGATGCCCTGCCCCATCACCGTCTGCTTGGCGATTGGTTTGCCTATCGCCTTTTCGCTGCAGGGCCAGGTCAGTGCGGGTGTCCTTCCGACTCAAACTGGGAGCGATGGTGAAGCCACGGTGACTCAATCTGTGGCACCCACGGCCGCGTGGGTTGGCGTTCGTGAGCGATTCAATGCGTACTACACGCCGCGGTTCTTCTGGTCGCAGCCAAACCCTTCGGGCGCTGACCAACCTCTGCTCCTGCACTCTCTAGGCTTCCAATACGAGCCTGTTCACACCACGCGTGCCAGTTGGTCGACGAGGGCAGGCTTGCACTGGGGGACTCTCGACTACTCCGCTGCGACCACCGCGTTTGGTCAGAATCAGACGAGCTCTCTAAGTAGCGCGGACACTCACGTGCTTACGGGGATTGCGGCGATTACCGGCAGTCGACGTTTGACACGGCGGTGGACTCTGTCGCTCTCCGTGCCGTTGGAATACGATTCCGTTTCGGGCAGGCTCGCCGGTGAGGAAGGACGCGCGGTCACCAAGACCGCGGGTGTCTTCCCGACGCTCGCATACGCTCTGACCCGTAGGGACCGTCTTGCTTGGGACGTTGGGGGGCAGGTCGTCGAATTCGATCGCGTGACTGGCGCCAATACGGTGGAGGCCGCAGCGCGGGCTTCGATGTCGTGGAGCCGCACGGTGAGCCCAAGCGTTTCTTGGTCCAGCTCTGTTGGTGCGGGACGCACAGACGTACTCGCGCAGGACGACTCCGACGACCAATCGGACGAAACTCGATACTTCGGTATCGCGTCGTTTTCCATCGGACGTGCTCGACAACGCGGTGCGGACAGCGCCGCATTATCCTTGGGTGTTCAGCCCGATCCCATTCGCCAGGTGTTGCTCCCCGTGGCGACGTTGTCGTTGACCACGAGTGAGCGCTTGACCCGTCGAGCGAACTTCACCGCAGGGTTGACGGCCTTCGCTCCCGCCACGACGGAGCCGTCCGATACCGAGTCGGAAATCGCGCCCACTGAAACGGGAGCGACTCTCACCGTGGCCGCTACATGGGCATTGCCGCCGGTAACCCTGACCACTGGTATGCGACTCGGTGCAAGAGGTCCTCACTGGTCGGAACCTTTTGATGCACGCGAGCAGGAGATCGCCGGCTACCTGGCGATCAACTGGGAGATTGTCTCCGCGAACCACTCTCGCTGAGTGTCGACGGTCAGCCTCGCCGACACCTCAGGGTTGCACTGGCGCGGTTGGGCGTCCGCGTTGGGTGCGTTGTTCGGTGCGCGGTATTGCAGGGCCCGGCGTTGCGGGGGGGGCCGGAGCCGGAGCCGTTCTTGCTTCCACGGACGGCGGCGGTGGCGTTGCCGCCTTTGGCTGGGAGGAGTCCGCGCCGGGGGTTGCTTTCGTCGTCGCCGGGGCGGGGCTGACGGGGACTGGTGCAGGACTAGGCTTGGCGTTCGCCTTCTGTTTGGGGAACTGCGCTGACGGGGCCGGCTTTGGCGGGACGGCTTGCGGGGGGGGCGCCGTTGGAGTCGGCGCAATGTCCTTGCTGGTCTCCTTCGCCGGGGTTTTGGCGGGCGTTGGTCTTGGTGGCGCGGTTTGAGGCGTCGGCGTTTCGGTTTCCGGCGTGACAGGCAGTGGCTCTGCGGTTGCCTGGTCGGGTTTGCCCTCCTGCTCGTCCGTCGGTTCTGGCTCCGCCTGCGCCTCGACTGGCGGCCGCTCCACGGCTGGCCTCGGAGTATCAGTATCGGGCTGTCCCACTGAGGGCGGAGCGGGCGGAAACGCTTCGCCCGTGTGGAGAGTGAACAACGACTTGAACTTGTCCGGTTGGAAGACGGCGAACAACGCCACGAACACGACGATGGCGGTGATCACTCCGGTGAGCCACAAGCGCGCTCGAAGGCTCAGGTTCGATTCCGTTGCACCGTCGTCGTACCGAGCGGCAGCGCCCAGCCTCTCACTCGAGGGGACGGCTGCATACTCGTCGCTGCTCGACGAGCTGCTCGCTGCACCCGGCTCGTTGGGACGTCGGACGGTGACTGTCGGAGGGGGGATCGTCCAGTCGCGCGGAGCGGTCGTGGGTGTGGCTGGAGCGCTGTTCGAGCTTTGGTTGCTCGAGGCGCGGGCTGACGTGCGCTGGCCCGCGCGCTTGCCGTCGAGCAACTCCTCCAGTTCGTTGATGTCGAACTCCACGTCGCCGTGGCGGCTTTGAATGACGCGTCGGACCCAGAAACTGACTCGCAGGCGACGCAGTTCGATCCCCGATTCTTCGACGGCCTGGTCGAGCGCCTCGAGCATTTCGCGCGCCGAATGGAAGCGACCATCCGAATCGGGGTCGAGGGCGCGCTGACAGATCGGATCGAACGGTGTCGGTGCCCGACGGTTGAGCATGCTCGGATTCGGCACCAAGCTCTCTTTTTTGCGCCTCCGCGGGTCCGCCGAGAATGCGGGCTGCTTGCTCAGCAGCTGGAAAAGCACCGCGCCCATCGAAAAGATGTCGCTCTCGGGCCATACCGCTCCGCCCGACATCATTTCGGGGCTCGCGTAGCGAGGTTTGCAGCGCAGCCCGGCTTCGCCGATGTTCTCACCGGGCGCTCGCGACGTGCCGAAGTCGATCAGGCGCGTGACGCCGTCACTACCCACCAACAGGTTTTGCGGTGATACGTCGCAGTGTACCAACCCCCGGGGGGTTCGGCGTTGCGGACGTTGTGGATGTAGTCCAACGCGTCGAGCGCGTCTTGGATGATGATCAGACCTACGTCGAGAGGCAGCGGCACCGGATGGTGCAGCAAGTCGGACATGCTCAGCCCGTCCACGTACTCCATCAGCAAGAACGGTTCGCCATTCTCCTGACCGAAGTGCTGCAGCTTCACCAGATTGGGGTGCTCCAGCGTCCCCATCAGCGTGGCTTCTTGGGTGAACGCGTTCAGCGCCTCCTGATTGCGGTGGTTGCCCTGTCGCAACACCTTGAGCGCCATGAACTCGCCCGCGGCGGCCCGAGGGTCTTTGACCTTGTAGACGACACCGCTGCCGCCCTTGGCGAGGCACTCGAGCACCTCGTAGTGGTCGAGGTTCTCGTCGCCCTCATCGTCGCGCGAGTACGTGCCCGATTCGGGGTCGACGCGTGTCACGCCAATCGGTGCCGTCGTGTTCAACGCGTCGTGGATCGCCTGGGCGCGAAGCGAAGGCATCGTGATGCTCGTGGATGTTTCCTTGGCGTGGTCGTGGTCGCTGCCGTGCTCCGTCAGGTCGTTTGCGACGGGTGCAGCGAGCTGTTCCGGCGTCGGAGCCAACACGCCGAGCAGCGTCTGACCAGTGGGACCTGTGGGACGCATCGAGTCCGGCTTGGTTCCGTCGGGATTCCGTCCGGGCGGTGCGCCCGAACGGACCACCACCGAGGTTCGCGAGCGCCGCCGTTCCGGGTCTACCTGCAAGCCCCCGAGCAGGGTCGCTCCGAGGTTGGTCCTGCCGCCGTGAGCGTCGCTATGGTCATCGACTGCCGGCGCGCTTTCCAGAGTCGAGCCGGTTTCGCCGGGGGCTACCCCCGCGGGTCTCTCGGGATCTTGCGTGGCCGTAGCCGGCATGCCTTCGATCGTGCTGCCGCTTTGCGGTTTGGTGCTGTCGGGCTTGGGGCGCTGGATACCGGCTAGCGTGCCCCCGCTCCTGAGTCCGACGGGATCAGACGTTCTGCTCTCCCCCCTTTCGATGCGCACCGCGGGTTGCTCACCGGGTCCCGCTGCCGCGCTGCTGCGACCTGCCCGCGGCCCGGCATTGATCACCTGCATCGGGGATAGGCCTCCTTTGGGCTCGGAGCTGCCACCGGGTCGTCCGACGTCGCGCGGTTTGCCCAGAGTCACCACTGGCTGCCGCACGACGGTCACCAGGGGTATCGTCTCGATTACCGGTTTGGCATCCTTCGAGGGGTCCTGCGGGAGAGGAACACGCACGCGTTGAATTGCCGGTTCGTGCGGCGGGATTGCAATGTCCGCCCCGCCCGCCACTGCCGCTTGCGCTGGTTCCGCCTCCGGCTTGAGCGCGGCAAAATCCGACACCGGCGGCGGGGGACGATTGCTGTTGCTGCGCAGATCGTCGATGTTGGACTGCAGTGGCGGCGCGGGAGAGTGCTCGCCAAACGCGGGTTGGTCGGGCTGGGTGGGGTCGGCGTCGTCGCTGATCACCGGCAGTGTGCCGCTGACGTTCGTTCGCTGGCG
>QJWJ01000099.1 GCA_003235365.1 Deltaproteobacteria bacterium | reverse complement strand
TGACTGGGGGGGGCGGGGGGGACCATGCCCGGTTTGTGTGTCCACGTTGGGCGAAATGCGCAGTTGGGTGCGTGGAGTGGGTTACCAGGGGGCTGCGCTTTCACGAGCCTCGGAGCTGGAGGGTGGCTGGCGACGTCGCAGTGCTTGAAACACCGTCCACGTCGCGATGTTGGCCACTTCCGTTTCGGTGGCGCCGACTGGGATGGCGCTCACCGGGCCTCCGAGCCCGACGACCAAGGGGCCAAGCGCCTCGGCGTCCGTCAGTTTCACGAGCAATTTGTAGGCGATGTTTCCCGAAGTCAGGTCCGGGAACACCAACACGTTGGCGGGGCCGTCCAGCGTACAGAACGGGAAACTCGCTTCCATCTTCTGCTTGTCAATCGCCGTGTCCGCTTGCATCTCGCCGTCGATTTGAAGCTCGGGCCAACGCTTGCGCACGATCTGTATCGCGTCGCGCACGACCGTCACTTTGTCGTCGTGGTAGTGTTCTCCGAAGTCCGAGTAGGAGAGCATCGCAACTCGTGGCGTTTCGCCGAAGACTTCCGCCACGCGAGCGGTGTTTATGGCTATCTCCGCGAGCTGTTCGGCGTTTGGGTCGACGTTGACGGTGCAATCACCGAAGAAGATGCGGCGGTCTTTGAACAACATCGCGTAAACGCCGGATACGATACGGCGGCCTTCGCGCAGGCCGAGGACTTTCAAGGCGGGGCCGATGGTCTCCTTGTATGGGCGATGAAGCCCGCCCACCATGCCGTCTGCCATCCCCTCGCGTACCATCATCGCGCCGAACCAGCGCGCCTGTTTGATGTTCGACTTGGCGGCGGTGTGCGTCATGCCTTTGCGCGAGCGCAGTTCCCAAAGCGCTTCGGCGAGGGCCGGTGCCTGTTGCGAGTTGAGGTGGTCGAGGAGCTCCATGCCATTGAGGTTGATGCGCGCTTCGTCGGCCACTTCGCGGATGCGAGCCGGGTTGCCCAGAATGACGGGGATGCAGATCGAGTCGTCCGTGAGTAGTTGAGCGGCCCGCAAGATCTGTGGATTGGCGCCGTCCGTGAACACGATACGGGTTTTTTCGCGTGAGCGCTTGGCCAGCTCGATCAACGGCTGCATGATACCTCGAGCTCGCTCGACGGTTCGGTGCAAGTGCTCTCGGTACGCATCCAGATCCGCGATGGGGTGCCGAGCCATTCCACTCGCCGCCGCCGCTTCGGCGACGGCCGGTGCGACGTGAGTCAGTACGCGAGGATCGAACGGTTTGGGGATGATGTAGTCTGGGCCGAAACTCAGGTGGCTCAGGTCGTAGGCACTGAGCACTCTGTCCGGCACGTCCTCGCGGGCGAGCGCAGCGAGGGCGCGCGTTGCGGCCAGCAGCATTTCTCGGGAGATTTGGCGCGCCCTAACATCGAGCGCACCCCGAAAAATGAAGGGAAAGCCGAGAACGTTGTTTACCTGATTCGGGTAGTCGGAACGACCCGTAGCGATGATCGCATCTGGGCGGGCTGCTTTTGCTGCTTCGTAGGGGATCTCCGGGGTTGGGTTGGCCATCGCGAAGATCAGCGGTCGTGCAGCCATCTCCGCGATGTCGTTGCCGGACAGCACGTTGCCGACGCTCAGTCCAATGAACGCGTCCGCACCGCGCAATGCGTGGGGAAGCGAGTCGTAGTGCTCCGCGCAGGCCAGCGCCGCCTTCTCGGGGGGCAGATTCGCGCGGTCTTTCGTCACGGCGCCGCGCGAGTCGAACATCACGATGTTTTCACGGCGTACACCGAGCGCGATGTACAGTTCGGCGCAAGAGATCGCCGCAGCTCCCGCCCCAGAAAAGACCAGTTTCGTCTCGGAAATGGAGCGGTCCGTGAGCTCTACTGCGTTGAGGAGCGCTGCCGCGGAGATCACCGCCGTGCCGTGTTGGTCGTCGTGGAAAACCGGTATGTCGAGCTCTTCTTTGAGGCGGCGTTCGACCTCGAAACACTCGGGAGCTTTGATGTCTTCGAGATTGATCCCGCCGAAGGTGGGCGACATGGCTTTGACCGCCGCCACGATTTCATCGACCGTTTCCGCTCGGAGCTCGATGTCGAACACGTCGATGTCCGCGAACTTCTTGAACAGGTTCGCCTTGCCTTCCATCACGGGTTTGCCTGCTTCTGGGCCGATATCCCCCAAACCGAGGACGGCGGTTCCGTTGGTGACGACCGCCACCAGGTTACCTTTGGCAGTGTACTTGTAGACGTCCTCAGGCCGGTCCTTGATGGCCAGACATGCATCCGCGACGCCGGGAGTGTACGCCAGAGCCAGGTGCCGTTGCGTCGTCAGCGGCTTGGTTGCGGTGACCTCGATCTTCCCTGGGCGCCCGTTGGAGTGGTAGCGCAGAGCATCCCGTTTTTCGCTCGTCATGCGACGACTGTACACCAAGCGCGCGGTCCCGTCTCGAGCGTGGCGGTGCGTGATGTCGTCTTTGCTGGCTTCTCCCTCGTGGGCTCACATCGCACGGGCGTGTTGAGCCGTCCAGGCGAGGCGTACTCGTCGGCAACTCAGGTGCCAGCAGCTCAGGCGTCCAAATGGGCGGGCACGATTGTCGGGCAGTTTTCAGGTCCCCGTTCGGTGAGGGCCCTAAAACCCGCCCCTTTGCAGTCGTTTTTCTCGACTCCATTCTCTGTTGCATCGAATGAGCGTACGCGAATCGTGAACGCTCATTCAGCAACTCACGTCAGCTGGCTCACGCATCCGTGGTGGGTGAGTCCGTCGAGGCGGGGACGCGCGACGGCTGTTCGAAGCGGAACTTCACCTCGCCGTCGACCACATCCACGATCGTGTGCCCACCGTTTTCCAGAGCACCGAACAGCAACTCGTCGCCCAACGGGCGCTTGATGCGGTCCTGGATGAGGCGGGCCAATGGTCGTGCACCGTTGTCGCGGTCGTAACCTTCCGTCGCGAAATAGTTCCTCGCGACATCCGTCAG
>QJWJ01000519.1 GCA_003235365.1 Deltaproteobacteria bacterium | reverse complement strand
CGGAGCAAGAGGCCGAGAACCTGGACCGACTTCAGCTCGGACCGCCGATCGCCGTCATCCCCAACGGCACCGAGATGGCCGACCTCGAAGGGGGCCGCGCACCGAAGCCCCCGGACAGCCGGCGCTTGCTGTTCCTTTCGCGCCTTCACCCGAAGAAGGGCGTCAAAGAGCTGTTGCTCGCCGTACATACCCAATTGGCTGCGTTCGAAGCTGGCGGTTGGCAATTGATCGTCGCAGGTCCCGACGAAGGCGGTCACCGCACCTATCTCGAAGCGCTCGTGGACGATCTGGGGCTCCGCCAGTACGTCCAGTTCGTCGGCGAGGTACTGGGCGACGAGAAGTGGAAACTGCTTCGGTCTGCGGACCTGTTCGTGCTGCCGACCCACAGCGAGAACTTCGGGTTGGTGGTGGCAGAAGCCCTGAGCGCCGCTGTGCCAGTGATCACGACCACGGCCGCTCCGTGGGCGGAGCTGGTCAGCGAGGACTGTGGTTGGTGCTGCGAATGCGGCACCGAAGCGCTGGTGAGCACGTTGAGCGTTGCACTCGCCGCGAGCGACGAACTGAGAGCCGCGATGGGTCGACGCGGTCGGCAGCTGGTGATCGAGCGCTACTCCTGGCAGCGAGCCTGCGCTATGTTCGATCAGACGTACTCGTGGTTGTTGCACCACGCCCCCCAGCCGGACTGGATCCGATGACACGCGGTTACATCAATCGACTGAGCTTCCGCAATCGCGCGGCGCGTGGCGTGTGGAACGTGTGTTGGACGATTCTCGTTCGAGCGTGGCCCTCGGTGCCGGGCGGTTACGCTTGGTACCGCTTGTGGCTGCGCCTGTTCGGCGCACGCATCGCCAGTACGGCGGTCGTTCATCCCTCCGTTCGAGTGTGGGCCCCGTGGAACTTGCGCATGGAGGAGTGGTCGAGCATCGGACCACACGTCGACTGCTACAGTGTCGCGCCGATCACCCTCGGCGCCCACGCCAGCGTCAGTCAACGTGCGTACTTGTGCGCGGCGAGCCACGACCTGAACGACGTCGAGTTCGCACTGGTGAAGCGACCCATCACTCTCGAAACTGGGGCATGGGTGGCGGCGGAAGCCTTCATCGGGCCGGGCGTCACGATGGGCTTCGGGGCCGTGGCCGCGGCACGCGCCGTGGTCGTCAAGGACGTCGGCGCGTGGGACGTCGTGGGCGGCAACCCCGCCCGCATCATCTCGCGCCGCGCAAAAAAAGATCGGCGGTTCGCCCACCTCGACCCGTCGTGAGCCGTGGGGCGCGGGCACGAGCGTCGCGGCGAAGCAGCGGTCGACGAGCGAGCGAAGTGCCGTCAGAGCACCGATCAGCTTGCCGCCACACGGAATTGCACCGAAAGATCGCCCCGAACTCCACGCCAGACGGGCTCAGACAGCGCCGGGCAAGCAGCGGTCGACCAGAGCGTGAACCCGGCTCACAAACGACTCGAACGAGAACATCGAGAGCTCGGGACGAACGACGCCTTTGGGCTGCCGCAACGCGCGCAGGATCCCCGCCGT
The DNA here is from genome assembly GCA_003235365.1 of Deltaproteobacteria bacterium. Lineage (GTDB taxonomy): Bacteria > Myxococcota_A > Polyangia > Polyangiales > Polyangiaceae > SZUA-265. The sequence goes on along the minus strand of QJWJ01000519.1, from coordinate 82,772 downwards.
CACGTCCTCGAGATCCGTCGGATCCACCAGTTCACCGAGCGCTCCTTCGAGCACGGCTTCGCGGCTGCCATCCAAGGCGCTGGCGACCACGGGAATGCCGCAGGCCAGGGCCTCGAGGAAGACGATGCCAAACCCTTCTTTCCGACCCGGCATGACGAACACGTCGGCCAGGCGATGGTGATCGACCTTTTCGGTTTCGGCGATCCAACCGGTGAACACCACAGCGTCCGCGACGCCGAGGGAGGCGGCCAAGCCCTCGAGCCGCGGGCGGTCAGGACCGTCACCGACCACCAAGTACTTCAGATCCGGCGCCTGTCGCCGCAAGGCAGACAGACAATGCAACACCTCGTCGACGCCCTTGTATCGATCAAAGCCGACCAAGCGAGCCATCGTCACCAACACCCGGCAACCCTGTAATCCATAGCGCGACAGCAACGCCTCGGACGGAGGTCCAGGGGAGAACCGCTCCGTATCGACCATGTTGGGACAGACGGAAAGGCGTTCCGGCGGCAACGGGCACCAACTCGACAGCTTGCTCGAGGTGAACGCGCTGACCGATGCGACGTGGTCCGTACGCGCCAGCAATTGCGGGGACCCTCGAAATGGGTGTGGCTCCCACACCTCGATGCCGTGGATGAACAACAACACGGGGCGGCGCTTGCCGCGCACCCGCGCCGCGGCGTGGGCCACGGGCAAGTACAGGATGTGGGTGACGACGATGAGATCGAACGACTCCTGGGCGGCGATCTTCAGAGCCTCGTACACGAAGCCGGTTCTGCTCGGGCATACGACTTGACGGGCGACTTTCCACGGCAACGGACCGGGGGGGTCGGGCGCATCTCGACACACGGCAACGATCTTCGAGACCCGCGGGTGGAGGTCCAAGGCGCGTAGCAGGTCGCAGCCGTGCTGCGCGATCCCCCCGCGACCGCCGAAAGCGTCGGGATGTAACGTCAGAACCTTCACGACGACTCGCTCCCTCCTCCGTCTCGTTCGTTCCTCGGCTCAGCGGCGTGCCCCGTGCTGCGCGATGACCACGGTTCGCAACACTTGATCTGGACCGTGGTCGACCTCGAGCAATACCTCGCACGGCAAAGAAAACGGCGGCTGGTCCAAGAATACACCCGACTTGGAGGTCGCTCGGTTGAACGGCCCGTGTGGCTTGTCCACGTTGTATTTCGCGTCGGCGCCAGTGAACACGTGCTCGGTGACGACCAGGTGCGGATAGTGTGCGCAGTTTTCGAGGACGCGAGCTATTTCGACGTTCGACAGGTGCTGAAGCACTTGCCGAACCAGCGCGACGTCCGCCTGAGGCGGCCGTTGCTCGGCGACGTCGAGTTGCACGAAGCGGATGTTCTCGGCACCAAAACGTTCCTGGTTTCTACGGACCAACGCCCCGACGATGTCGACACCGGTGTAGTCGAGCGCGGGCGACACCAACTGCGCGCCGACGCGGAAATCACCGCAGCCGACGTCGACCACCGACCGAGTGCCTTCGTCCGCCAACCATTGCCGGATCCGATCGACGTAGGGTTGGCTGAACTCGGGCCCCGAACCAGTCCCGGAGCAGAACTCCCCCTGATCTCCGCCCCACAGATTCTTCGAGTAGACTTCCGAGAATGCTGCTTCTCGTGAGAGCCGTGCAAACCGCGCCTGCATCAGCTGAGTTCGAACGTCGCGAACCGCCTGCGGCACGAAAGGCGAGACGAGGGCCTTGAGGCGACGCAGCATGGTTCGAGTGAACGGCGCCTGGCGCCAGACGTCAAGCGCTAAGAACTGATCCCAGAGCCGCGGTCGGGGTTGACCTTCGTGGTCGATTCCACGCATTGGCACGTAGGTCGGAGCACCGGCAACGCCGCAGCAGACTGGATGCTGGGCCTCAAATGCCCGCGGAGCCCGTACGCCGAGCTGGGACGGGAACGGGGCGCCGCAGGGGCAATCGCAGATCCTCACGACGTACGTCACTGACACGAGCGTGCGCCAAGACGTACCCCGTCGCGACCAGCCACAGCGCGTGAGTCGCCCCGTTGGCGATCAGCGGGTGGTTCTTCAACAGAAACCAGAGTGGAATGTACGAAGTCGCCACCGCAGCAGCGCGGGTCGTCGATGCCGCTGTCGGCCGCAAGCCGACGCGGGCGCAAAGCCACGCAGCCCGCAGATAGGTGACGGCAAAGACGAACATGCCCGTGACCCCGACTTCCACGTAGAGTAAGAACAGACCCGTATCGTGCGTCATGGGCGCGTTGGGCGGGGGGCTCAGCAAACGCACCAGCGAGCCAGACACGCCCGTACCGTAGCCCAACAAGACGTTGCGAGGCTCGGTCCAGCCGATCTCACGCGTGAAGATGAACAACCGAGCCACCAGCTCGTCGGGATCCAACAACCACGAGTAGAACGCCAGGTCTTGCTCGTAGCTCGTGGTGGGCGAGCCAACCCGCAACTCGACCTCGGACAGCAGCACCGTTGCCAGGCCGGCAATCGCGAACAGCCCGCCAATCAACGAATAGCTCACCCAACGCTTGACCACGCGTACGCTCGGAGGGGACGTGACGGCGAGTAGTCCCGCCCCGAACAGGACGAAGACCACCGCGATGCGCGTGCGCGTCAGGTAAATCGAATACAAGAGCAGCACGACGAAGCCAAACCACCACGCGTGCACGCGGCGCTGCTCTCGGCTCAGTTCGGCGAGCACGAACATCAGCGTCGTGACCATCACGACGGCGAGCACCGTAGGCGATGCGAACGGCCCTTCGTTGTACTCACCGCCTGCCAGAGAATGGGCGGTTTTGTAGATGCGATCGCTCAGGACGGCGGGCAGCGCGGAACGCGCGTGTTCCTGCATGATCGCGAGCACGACGGTGATCACGCATCCGACGGAGAACAGCCGTGTGAGGGTGCGACGGATCGAGGCCTGCTCCGCGATGTAAAAGCCGACCGGCAGGTACAGAAACGAAAAGGTATAAGTACGCCAAACTCCCGTGGCGTGAGTCCAGTTGCCGGTATGGTCCAAGACGTAGAGCGAGCTGATGAACGTGAATACCGACCACGGCAAGAGCAAGCTGGCAATGCGTCGAGAACCGGGGGCGATAACCAGTGCCAGAAAGCCGGACGCGAAGAGCAGACCGTCCTTGATCGCCGTGACGAGGACGGGCGTACCCGGCAATGCGCGACGAATGACTTCGTCACAGAAGAACAACACCCCCGCGGCGAGCAGGGCGAGGTGGAGCAAGGGCTGCAGGAAGATTCGTAGAGTGGTCAGCGCGTCCGGCGGGCGAGGGACGACCAGCGGGGGACGAACTGCGCCGTCCACCTCGGATGCCGGTGACCACGCATCAATCGGGGGACGTCTCATCGACCCGAACTCGACAACCGCCCGGCCTCGGGCGCGGTGAACGCCACGTCGTGACCCGAAACGCGCTCCGATTGGATGCGCGCGATGTCCACGGCCTGCCCCAGCGCTTGGAACAACGCCGCGGCGTCCGCCGTCAGCGCACCACTGCCGCGCAGGCGCAGCTCCCAGTGCGCGCTTCGAAACGACAGTGACCAAGGCAACGGCGTCGGCCCCGCACCGGGCTCGCTGCGGATCGGCCCCGTCGACTCGCTGCTGACTTGCTCCAGGCTTTCATCGGGCGGGTCCCCAACTCGTGGTCCGACTTCGTGAAGGACAATCACATCGGTAGCCAGGACTTGTGCGTTATCGCAGTGCCCGTTGTCGCACAGCCAGCGCATGCCCTCGCGAACGTCGTCCAGCGACACGGGCGAGGCACGCGATTGCAGCGCCGTCGGCACGAAGGCCAGCGCGGCTTGTTCTGGAGCCTGTAACCCGTGAACGTCTCTAAAATAGCCCGCTGCGCGCACCAGCCCCACCAGCGCGACACTGGCCGCCACCAGTGCGCTACCCACTTGCCAGTCCTTGCCGACTGCCGCAGCCAGGGCCGCCGTGGCAAGCACCGCCGTCACGGCGTACAGCGTCAAGACCGCACGCCGATGCGTGATGCCCAAGCCCAACAAGCGGTGGTGAATGTGCCCGCGGTCGGCGCCCCACAGTGGCTGCTTGGCGAGGTATCGCCGCACCATCGACAAGGTCGTGTCGAAGATCGGAAGCCCCAGCGCCAACATCGGCACGAGCAGCGACACCGCCGTAGACGCCTTTTGAATGGGCGGAAGCAGCGCGCTGGAAGCCAGGGTGAACCCCAGGAAGTAGCTGCCCGAGTCGCCGAGAAACACGCGCGCCGGGTTGAAGTTGTAAAACAGAAAACCGAGCAACGAACCGAGTAACGCGCTCATCGTCAGGCTGGTCGGCGTCGCGCCGCTACCGTCGCCCGAGAGCAGTGTCACCCCCAGGTGCACGAGCGCGGCGAAGAAAACGACGCCCACGGCCAAGCCGTCCAGACCGTCGATGAGGTTGACGGCATTGGTCACCGCGACGATCCACAGGACCGTCGCCGGCAGGGCGAACTCTTCCAAGGGCAGGGCGCCGACCAACGGCAGTGAGATCCCGTCGATGCGCACCCCGAGCTTGAAGGCCAACAAGGCAGCTAGGATCTGGGCGATCAATTTGTTGCGCACTCGCAAGCCCTTGATGTCGTCCCAGGCACCCACGGCGCAGACCAGAATGGCGCCCGCCAACACGCCCAGCGCCGGCAGGTGAGCGGCGGTCCAAGCGCCGTCGTCCCGAGCGCGCAACCACAACCCACCCATGGTGGGCAACAGGGCACTGGTGGCAACCGCAAGCCCGCCGAGCCGCGGGATCATCCCGGCGTGCACGTTGCGACCACCCGGCACCGAGACGGCACCGACACGCACCGCGAGGCGGCAGGACAGCGGCGTCAGGAACGCAGCCAACACGAGGGCGACGAAGAAGGGGACGAGGATAGTCAGCACCGCAAGTCGCCCCGATCACGTCGATGAGCGGCGCGTCGGCTGCTCGCGGTAGTAGCGATAGCCGTACGTCGCGTAGCCGTACTTGTAGCCGTAACCGGCCTTCCCCCCATCGAATGCGTTGAGCACGACGCCGAGCAGGTTGTCGCTGACGTCGGTGAGCGTGCGGCTGCTGTGGCTCGCTGATTCGCGCGCCGTGGCGTGGGCGCGAACCACCAAAATCGTGCCGTCGACGATCGTCGAGAGGATCGCCGCGTCGGTCACGGAATTGACCGGTGGTGTATCGAGCACGATCCGGTCGTAGCGTTCGCCGAGCGTCTCCAAGAAACGGTGGAAACGTTCGCTCTGAAGCAGCTCGGCGGGATTGGGCACACTGGGCCCAGAAGTGATCAGGCTCAGGTTCGGGATCTCGGTCGACAGGTCTGCGCTGGTCACGTCCGCCTCACCCATCACGAACGTGGAGATGCCGTTGTCGTTGGGACGGCCGAAGATCTTGTGCATGCGCGGGCGCCGCAAGTCGCAATCGAGCAACAGCACCTTCTTGCCCGCCTGCGCCATGGCCGTCGCGACCCAACATGCCACGGTGGTCTTGCCCTCGAACGGCACGCCACTGGTGACGACCATGGTGCGCTGCGGCTTGTCGGGGGCAGCGAACAACAGGTTCGTGCGCAGCGCGCGAGACGCCTCGGCCGCGGCACTGGTCGGCTTTTGATGCACGACGAGTTCGTCACCGACGTGTCGACGCCGACCGCCGGAAGCTGGCGTGGCAATGTGTGCGGTCTTGGGCAGGACGCCCAGCAGCGGCAGCCCGAGGTGCTGTTCGACGTCGTGAGCTCCCTTGAAGGTTCGGTCCAGCGCGTTGCGGGCAAAGGCCGCGACGAATCCCAGAAACAGCCCCAGGAAGCTGCCGCCGGCGATGTTCAGCGGCGTCTTGGGCCGGACGGGATCTGGTTCGGCGTACGCCTCATCGATGACGCGAATGTTGTTGAAACGCATGTACCGCGTCAGATCACTCTCTTTGCTGCGTTCGAGCACCATCGAGTAGACCTTCTCCGTGTTCTCTTTGGCGCGCTCCAGCCGGCGGTAGTCGAGCCCCAACCGGTTGAGCTCCAGGGCGCGCGACTTGGCGCGCTCGAACAGCCCGCGCAGACCGACTTCCTCGGCGCGCTTGGCCACCACGTCGCGTCGCAACGCCTCGCGGATGTTGCGCACTTCGGCCACCAGAGCCGATTTGCTGATCGACACCTTGGCGCTGGCCGCGAGCACGTCGGGGTGCTTTTCACCCTTGCCGCTGTTGGTGAGCGCTTCGAGCTCCTGCTCCGACCGCACCAGATCTGCACGCAACCCCGCCAGCACGGAGCTCTGCAACAACTCCCGGGCGGGCAGATCGGTCAGGTCTTCGGAGTCGAGGTTCTGCAGTTGCTCCGAGCGCGACATCAGTTCCTGCAGCTCGGTGCGGACCTGGGTCAAGGCGCGATTGAGCTGCTGCATCTCCTCGCGCAGCATGTTGGACTGATCGTCCATCGACACCGAGAGGATTTGATTCTCCTTCTTGTAGTCGTACAGCGCGTCTTCGTTCAGGCTCAGTTCGCCCTTGAGCTTCTGCAACTGCTCTTCGAGCCACACCGCCGCGACGTTGGTCGACTCGAGCACGCTGTCGACGTTGTCGTCGATGTAGATTGCCACCAGGGTGCGCAGCACTCGACGCGCCCGTTCGGGCTCCGCATCGTCGAAACTGACCTTCACCATACGGCTGTCCCGCAGCGGTTCGACCGTCAGGCGGTTCTGAAGCACCGTTCTGGCATCCGCCGGCGTGAACGTCGGCGCACCTTCGCCCGTGGTGACGACTTCGGCGACCGGCTGGTTGAGAATGAACGACGCGTCGCGCGCCAGAGCCAGGCGCTCGACCGTGCGCTGCGCCAGCTTGCGGCTGCGCAGGATGTCGTATTGGGTCTGGTAGTACTCGCGATTGTTGGCGACGACGCCAGCGCCGACGTCCACCACGCTCTGTACCTCTTGACCCAACGGCTTGGGTGGGTCGGGATCGATCTGCAGGGTCGTCGACGCGCGGTAGATCTTCGTGCGCCCCAGCGAATAGAAGGTCGCGCTCAGCCCCCCAATCACTCCCAGCAGCAACACGAGCCACCAGCTCTTGCGCAACACGCTCAAGAGCTCCCACAGGTTCCATTGGGCTTCCGTCGCCGCGGCGTGTGCTGATTCTCTGGTCACGGAGTTCTCTGGTCAGTTCTTCTGGGCACCGGGTCTTGCGGGCACCGGGCTTCAAGTCACCGGGCCGTCGGGCGGTGGCAATCGGCCTGGCAATGGGCGTCGCAGCGAGCGCGGTCGTTACTCGTGTTTAGTGTCTGTATTCGCTCAACCTGGCGTCCCTATTGGGCTTTCGTAGTCGGTTTCCCGAACGGCTCCGATGCGCAGCAGTGCAGTCGCCGTGGCCCGACCCGCCGCTCAGCTTACTCCCCTGTACGGCGGTGGCAATGGTCGGTGCGAGCACATTTGAGCAGGTGTGAAATGGCGGTGACGAACCGCACTCCGTTCCACCGCGATGTTCCACCGTGATGTTGCACCGCCGATGCAGGGAGCTGGACACGGGGCTGGAAACCGGGGTCAGGGCCAATCGCGCTCGATCGCTTCCAACACGCGATCGGCGCGATCCAACGTGTCGTTCAATTCACCCCCGTTGTCGATGACGTAGTCGGCCAACGCACGCTTTTCGTCGAGCGGCATCTGGGCGGCGATGCGCGCCCGGGCCTCTTCCTCGGACCAGCCGTCGCGCGCCATCGCGCGCCGCACTTGAACTTCGGGTCGTGCCGCCACGAGAACCACGGGGCGAAAACGCGCCTGCAGACCGTTCTCGAACAACAGCGGGACTTCGTAGCACACCCAGCGTTGCCCCTCCGCTTCCAGCTGCTGCAACTGCTCGGCGAGCCGCTCCGCCACACGTGGGTGGACGATGGCGTTGAGACGTCTCAAAGCCGCATCGTCACCGAAGACCAACGCTGCCAGGCGTTTTCGATCCAAGTGGCCAGCGTCGTTCAGCACTCCGTTACCGAACCCGGCGACGATCTGCTGCAAGCCGCGCGTGCCCGGCTCGACCACCTCGCGGGCCAACACGTCCGCGTCGATGACGGGCACGCCGCGCCGACGAAACTGGGCCGCCACCACTCCCTTGCCGGAGGCCACTCCGCCGGTGAGTCCGAAAACGCGCATTTGCTCCGACCGCAGCATGTACCACCGAACCGATTCGGCAAAGCCGACTTTCCTGAGGAAATCCGTCTTGCCGCGCCGGCTTCCCACGGGGACGCGGCGGTCGAGCCACCCTGCCGGCCCGGTCCAGCGTTTCGGCACACTTGCCTCCGCTGGACCAGCGTGACACTCCCGGCGCATGTTCCGTCCCGTGAGGCTCGCGCTGCTGGCACTGAGTGCCGCGTGCGCGTCGAACGCCGCGCTGGCTCAGCCCATCTGCACCGGCGATCTATACCGCAAGTGGCGATTTCACGCCGGGGCGCCCCTGAGCCATTCACCCGCTGTCAGCAGCCACGGCGAGGTGGCCGTGGCAACTCACGAAGGCTACCTGCACGCGCTGCATGCGTCCGGAGCCTTCTCCTGGAGCTACACGGTCGAGGGCACGCTCCTCACCGGCGTGTTCGTCGACGCCGCCGATCACTTCGTCGCCGCCAGCTCCGCACCGAAGGTGTACTCCCTCGCCGAAGACGGCACCCCCCACTGGGTGTTCACCGCGCCAAGAAAGCCGGATCACAGTGTGGTCGACCCGACGCGGGGGATCTTCTTCCTCACCCGCGGTAGGGGGTTGTATGCGCTGTCGTCGAAGGCGGGACTGATCTGGAGCATGCCGCTGGGCGGCAACGTGATCTCCCCGCTGCGCATGGACGAAGAAGGCGCGGTGTGGATCCTGACCGACGGCGGCACGCTTCACCGCATCCGCACGCCGTACTTCAGCGCCCAATGGCCGCTGCCCGACAAGGACCGCCCACAGCTGCTCGACGCGGCCGGCGGCGTTGCTCTGATCCTCGACGGCTCGACCCTCGACGTCGTCGAACGCGGCGGCAAGTCGCGTTGGCAACGCCAGAACGTCGTCCACGCCGCGCTCACTCGCGGCGGCAAAGAGCCGCAGGTCGTGGTCCTTTACGGCAACGGGGAGCTGCAGTGGCTGACGCTGAAGAGCGGCAAGCGCGTCCGCCGCGTTCACGCCGACGGCGTGCGGCCCAGCGCGATCAGCGCGTCGCAGTCGCTGGTCTTCGTGGGCGGGGCCGACGGACGACTGACTGTCCTCTCCACGGAGGGGATCGTCGGCCAGTGCCGGGTCAGTGAGGCGGCGCTGCTGCAGCCCGTCTACGACGAAGCGCGCGGCCAGGTCCTGGTCGCCGGCGGTGACGGCGAGCTTGCCGCGATCGGGTTCGGGAGCGGCCGGTGAACCTCAAGCGCCACCTCGCGCGGCTCAAGCAGCGCGCCGGGGCGGCGCCGACCCGGCCAAACGAGCTCGGCGCGGGCGCTGCTGGTTCCGCTGCGGATACCGCTGCCGAGCCCCCGGTCGATTCCGCGGCAGATCGACCTGCCCATCCCAAAGAGCAAACCCTCGCCGAGCTGCGGCAGAGAATGAACGAGCTGCTCGGCAAGCCCGTCGCCACGCGGCGCCCGGAGAAGCCGCAGATCGACTTCGAGGATCTCGGTTTCTCGCGGCACGACAACCCGCTCGGCCAGTGCTGGGTACGGTCGCGGCGCCTGGCACCGTCGACCCACGTCGGACGCGTCTCGGTCACCGAAGTCGGCGCCATCGACACGCGCGTGCTGTCGCTGCTCGCGCTCGATCCATCGCTGGCCGACTGCCGCTTCGAGGGCGCGCTGTTGCTCGACACCGAAACCACGGGTTTGGGCGGCGGCGCGGGCACCTACGCGTTCTTGGTCGGGCTGTGTCGCTTCGAAGCCGCCAGTGAATCGTCGCCCTCCGGGTGGGTCGTCGAACAGCTCTTGCTCGAAGGGCCCGAACAAGAACCGGCCTTGCTGCACCTGCTGGGGCAGCGCATCGACGACAGCGCCGTGCTGATCACGTTCAACGGCAAATCCTTCGATTGGCCGCTGATCGAGACGCGCTTCGTGATGAACGGCTTGCCCGGGGTGCGACGCTTGCCACACCTCGACTTGCTCCACGTCAGTCGGCGCGTGCACCGGTATCGGCTGCAACGCTGCAACCTCAAACACCTCGAAAGCCAGGTGCTCGGCTTCGAACGAGAAGGCGACGTCGAGGGCGCCGAAGTGGCCTCGCGCTACACCCACTACCTGCGCTCCGGCGACGTGGAACCCCTGTCGGCGGTGATCGAGCACAACTACTGGGACGTGATCTCGATGGGCGCCCTGGTCGCGCTCTACGGCGAACCGCTGCCGGCCCTCGACGCCCAGGATCTGCTCGGCTTGGCCCACGCCTTCAAACGCGCCGGAGCGCTGAGCGAGGCCATGGACGCTACCGAAACGGCCCTCGGCGGAGGCGCGGGCGCCCAAGCCTTGCACTTGCGAGCCCAAATTCACGCCGCGCGAGGCGATCGCCTCGCCGCTTTGGGAGATCTGGAAAGCGCCGACGCGGAACTGGACGATCCCAAACTGCGGCTGCAGCTCGCCAAGTTGTACGAGCACGTCATCAAGCGACCCGACAAGGCTCTGGCTTTGCTCGAACGCGGCCTGTCCGAATCGGAGCTGGCCATCGACAAACGCCGTCAGCGACTCTTGCGCAAACTGCAACGCCGCTGAAGCGACTGCCGCCGCCCAGGCCCTCACGCTCTCGACTGTTTCGCCGCCAGTTTCGCGGAGCGACCCGAGGCAGCGAGCCCAGTCACGTCCCTGTTGTTTTGTGTGGGGGAGTGGCCCGGGGCGTCATCAGTCACCCGTCACTCGGTCCGTCACCCAGCGCCGCGCGCCAATTCGAGAAGCCGATGGGCAAGCACGATTGTCGGGCGGCTTGTCGACCCTCCGTGGGTCCCGGTCCGAACGCGGCGCCCCAGGACTCGGATCTGGACATCCATCGCCGCTGCCCCAGATCACCCTGCGGACCACGAAAACACCACCGAGCCGGTTGATGGCCGATCTGCTCTGGGTTGGTGTGGCCCAGCGAGTTTTGGTAAAGGCAGCCCCATGGCATTCGACCACTCCAGCATCGAGCCCCGCTGGCAGAAGTACTGGCAAGAGCACGACACCTTTGCGACCGAGCGACGTCCCGGCCGACCGAAGCTCTACGTGCTCGACATGTTTCCCTATCCGTCGGGCTCGGGGCTGCACGTGGGTCACCCCGAGGGCTACACGGCTACCGACATCGTGGCGCGAGCCAAGCGCATGCAGGGCTTCGACGTCCTGCACCCGATGGGCTGGGACGCATTCGGTTTACCCGCCGAGCAGCACGCCATCAACACCGGCACGCACCCGCGCGTCACGACCGAGCAGAATGTGGCGACCTTTCGCCGGCAGCTGCAGAGCTTGGGATTCTCCTACGACTGGTCGCGACAGGTCGACACGACCGATCCCAAGTACGTGCGCTGGACGCAGTGGATCTTTCTCCAGCTGTTCGAGACGGGTCTGGCGTTTCAGAGCGAAGTGCCCGTCAACTGGTGCCCAGCGCTGGGCACCGTGCTGGCCAACGAAGAGGTCATCGACGGCCTCAGTGAGCGGGGAGGGCACCCGGTGGTACGCCAACCGCTGCGTCAGTGGCAGCTGAAGATCACTGCCTACGCCGATCGCTTGGCGGAAGAGCTCGAACCGCTGGATTGGCCCGAAACCAAGCTCAAGCAGCGCGACTGGATCGGCCGCAGCGAAGGCGCCGAAGTGCACTTCGCGCTCGAGGGCCGCGACGAGAAGCTGACGGTGTTCACGACGCGACCGGACACGTTGTTCGGCGCGACCTACATGGTGATCGCCCCCGACCACCCGCTGACGTTGTCGTTGAGCTGCGCCGAGCAGCGGGCCGCGGTCGAAAAGTACGCCGCGGAAGCAGCCCGCAAGAGCGACATGGAGCGCACCGCGGTCAGCAAGATCAAGACCGGCGTGGCGCTGGGCGCCAACGCGATCAATCCGCTGACCGGCAAACCCATCCCGATCTACACCGCCGACTACGTGCTGGGCGGCTACGGCACGGGTGCGATCATGGCGGTACCGGCCCACGACAGCCGTGACTTCGAGTTCGCCAAGGCCTTCGAGCTGCCCATCGTCGAGGTGGTCAGCCCCGACGGTAAGCTGCACGACTCCCTGGACGAGGCGTACACCGAGCCGGGCATCGCGGTGCGCTCGGGCAAATTCGATGGCCTGCCCACCGCCGAGTTCAAGACCCAAGTGATCGAACACCTGGAGCAGCAGGGCATCGGCAAACGCCACGTGAACTACAAGCTGCGCGACTGGGTATTCAGCCGTCAACGCTACTGGGGCGAACCCATCCCGATCTACTTCCCGGTTCAGACCGACGGCGATCCGCGTCAAGGCGCCGAGTTCACCATCGACTACAGCCGCCCGATCGCCGTCGAACGATCGGAGCTACCGCTGCTGCTGCCCGAGCTGGAAGACTACGCGCCGACGGGCGATCCTCAGGGGCCGCTCGCCAAGGCGCTGGACTGGCGCTTCTTCCAGAAGGACGGCAAGTGGTTCGCGCGCGAGACGAACACCATGCCGCAATGGGCCGGCTCGTGTTGGTACTACCTGCGGTACCTCGACCCGCACAACGACGACGAGATCTTCAGTCGGCAGGCCTACGACGATTGGATGCCCGTCGACTTGTACGTCGGCGGCGCCGAGCACGCCGTGCTGCACTTGCTGTACGCGCGTTTCTGGCACAAGGCGCTGTACGACGCGGGCGTCGTCAAGCACCCCGAGCCGTTCCTCAAGCTGGTCCATCAGGGCATGATCTTGGGCCAGTCGTACCGCTTCTTGGCGGTGGTCGACGGCGACGGCAAGGTCGTGCGCGCTCACGCCGTGGGTTCCGACCAGGTCAAGCCCGGCGAGCAGAAGGGCGAGTGGGTCGAAGTCTCGACGGGCTTGCGCGTCGAACAGCGAGTGATCGGCAAAGGCGCAGTCTTCCGCGACGGTAAACCCCATCACCCCGAATACGACGTCGAGCTCGAGGTCATCAACGAGAAGATGAGCAAGGCGCGGGGCAACGTCATCAACCCCGACGACGTCGTGCGCGAGCACGGAGCAGACTCCCTGCGCTTGTACGAGATGTTCATGGGCCCGCTCGAGCGCACCAAGCCGTGGCAAACGTCGGGGATCGTCGGGGTGCGCAACTTCCTGGAGAAGTTGTGGGGCGTCGCCAGGCGCCCGCTGTCCGAAGCCGAGCCCAGCCCCGAGACGGCGAAGCTGCAGCACCGCACGGTCAAGAAGGTGACCGGTGACATCGACGAGCTGCGAATGAACACGGCGATCAGCCAGATGATGATCTTCGTCAATCACCTGGCCACGCTCGACAGTCCGCCGCGCGCCGCGATCCGCGACTTGCTGCTGGTCCTGTCGCCGTTCGCGCCGCACGTCTGCGAGGAGTTGTGGGAAAAGATCGGCGGGCCACCGTCGATCGCCACCCAGCCGTGGCCCAGCTGGGACGAGTCGCTGTGCGTGGACGACGTGGTGGAGATGCCGGTGCAGATCAACGGCAAGGTACGCTCCAAGGTCGTGCTGCCAGCGGCAGCCAGTGAGGGCGATGCCCGCGACGCGGCGCTCGCCGACGAGAAGGTTCAGGGCTACGTGGACGGCAAGCGAGTGGTGAAGGTGATCTTCGTGCCGGGGCGGATCCTGAACCTCATCGTGAAGTGAGCCGCGGACCCAACGGGGACCCCCTCGGACGGCGGAGCCGGTGCGCCGGAACCCGCACCGGCCCCGTCACTTCTCGGAATGGCCCTGGGGCCCCGTCCCGTATCGGGCTGGTTAGTCTCGCAACCGAAGCGGAGCGTCGACCCGAGTGGCGTGCCACGGGCCGATTTGAGGGTGGTGTCAGGGGCGGCTTCTGCTACCCTGCGGGTCCCCTCCTCGACGAGGGGCGGCTCTAGCACGGGAGTCCGCCAAACCCGCTTGCCCGTTCCCGACGCATTGCGTCGGTGGCGAAATCCAGAACGCCTCGGTCTCACAGCCGACTCGCCGCACGGAATGGGCGCCAGGGTAGGTTCTTTCCCGTCAAATCCCTTGTGATACTGTCTTTGCGAAAATGATCACGGTTGGTTGTGCAGGGTTTGCAGTTCCGGCGACGCGTTACTTCAAGGAGTACGACTTCGTCGAAGTTCAGGAGACCCATCGCGCGGTACCCGGTCCCGGCACGATCCGGCGCTGGCGACGAGAGGCCCCGGCGGGCTTCGAGTTTGGCCTGGTCGGCCCCCGAGAGGTAGGGCAAGAGAACTTTCGTTCCGGCGACGTCGTGGGCAAGTCCCTGGAAACCCTCAGCGGGGTCGCCGACCAGCTCGAAGCCAAGTTGGCAGTGTTCGTCGCCCCGACCGATTTTCCTTGTTCGCGAGCCAACAAGTCGGCCCTCAAGGAGTTCCTGAAGGAAGTCCGCTCGCGCTACGCCACCATCGTGTTCGAAGCCGGGTCGCAGTGGGCACCCGACGAAGCCGACAGCCTCGCCGAAGAGACGGACACGATCGCCGCACGCGATCCATTGCTCCAGGGCCTCTCCGAGCGCCGCGTCGCGTACTACCGGCTGCCGGGTCCGGCGGGGCACAAGTCTCGCTACGAGGATCCTGCCATCGAGCGCCTTGCCGAGCTCGCCAAGTCCGCAACCCACGAGCGCGTTCACTACGTCTTCACGAACGTGGACATGTTCGCAGACGGCAAGCGGTTCAAAAAAGCCATCGGGCTTTGAGCCGTCGGGCTCGCCCCGGGCAGACGGCCCCGTAACATTCGGGTTCCGTGCGGTCACAAACGGCGCGCGCCGCGGCGAGTCGAAACCCGTCGCGGCGCTTTCGCCAGGCCATCTGCGAGCCAGCGTCGGACGCCAGCGGCCTGAGGCGCGTCAGGGGGCGCCGGCGTCGCCCGCCAGCTCACCAGCGTCGCACATGCCATTTTCGTCCAGGTACGCCGTCATCGAGAAGATCCCCGTGCACGACTTGGTGCACGTTCCGTCTCCCTCGAGACGATCGAATTCCATGTTCGCCATCATCGTGTCGGCCTCGATGCACATCACCAGCGTGTGCAGGAGCGAGCCCTCGGTAGCCACCGCCGGTGCACGGCAGTCGTCGAACTCGGCGCACTCGATGGGCGGGTTGTCGGTGTTGTAGCCCTTGCCCTGATAGCAGGACAGCATGGTGGCCAGGCCGGCAGCGCACTCCTCGTCGCAGCCGCAGGCCGTGTAGGCCTCGGTGCAATCCGTCGCCATGCAGGTCTCGCAGGTGTTGGCCGGGACCAACTCGCACGTTTCACCGGTGCCAGCGTCGTCCATCGGCGCATCGTCGGTGGTCATGTCGTCGGTGGTGTCGTCGGTGGCCATCTCGTCGGTGACCGTGTCGTCCGTCGCGGTGTCGTCGGTAGCGCCGCTGTCGACATCGGTGCCCGTGTCGTCGGTGGCCATCTCGTCGGTGGCGTCGTCGGTGCCCGTGTCATCGGTGGCCATCTCGTCGGTGTCGGTCTCGTCGTCGAACCCGTCCGAATCGAACCCCTTCTGGTCGTCCAAGCCGATGTCGTCCTCGTCGACGCCATCGGGATCGCCATCCGAGACGGTCAGCGTGCACGCCGCACCGCCAACCAAACCAACCCCCATCACAAGCCAAGTTTTCCAAGCCTTCATCAACACGTTTTCCTTCCTAAGACCGTGACCCGCCGCTGGCCGAGTTCATCCATCGAATCTACCGCGAGTAGGCCACAGAAATTTCTTCCCTCGGCAATGATGGCCGGCTTTGGCGGCACCTGCCAACACCCTGGTCGAACCAGATCGACGCGCAACGGGATCCCCGGGGGTCACCGGGCCTAGTCCGTTGTCACTGGATTGCCGCGCAGATCAGCCCTTGGCCGCGATTGGGTAGCGCCGTTGTGCGACGGCGGGCTAGCGGTGACGGGTTCAGGGCATTCGAGGCGCTTGCCGCGGTCGCACTGATCGTCGATGCTGACGCCACCGATGCCGAAAATCCTTCACATCGAGGATGACCCCGCCAACCGACTGTTGGTGCAGAAGATTCTGACGCCCGCCGGATTCGAGGTCATCGACGCCGTCGACGGCATGGACGGAATCAAGAAGGCCGTCGCGGATCCTCCGGATCTGGTGCTGGTAGACATCGCCATCCCCGGGCTCGATGGGTACGAGGTGACCCTGCGATTGCGCTCGGAAGCCCGCCTGGCGAAGGTACCGATCGTCGCGATTACGGCCGAAGGTAGCCGCGATACGAGCCTGGCGGTGGGGTGCACGGGGTTCATCGAGAAACCGATCGATGCTCGCACCTTTGCCGACACCATCCGCAGCTATCTCGGCGGGCAGGTCGAGCACTCGCGTGGCGCCGAGGAGACGCTGCGCAAACAAAGTCAACGCATCGTCGGCCACCTCGAAGAGAAGCTGGAACAGCTGCAGCAGGCCAACGAGCGGTTGGTACAGCTCGATCAGGCGCGCAAAGAGTTCTACCGCAACGTGTCGCACGAGCTGTCGACACCGATGACGCCGATCGTCGGCTACGTGAGGTTGCTGATCGACGGGGAACTCGGACCGCTCAATCCTCAACAGGCCAAGGCGTTGCGGGCCATCGACGAGTGTGCCGCTCGGCTCCGCGGGCTGATCGACAACCTGCTGGACGTGACGGCGATCGAAACCGACCGCATGCGTTTCGTGTTCAAAGACTACGATCTGGGCACGTTGGCGCAGGGCATCATGTCGCGTTGGTACCGCGAGTTCGAGGAGCGCGGACTGCGCATCGTGTTCGATCTGACGCCGGGGCCGCTACCCGGGCTCGGCGATCCCGAACGGCTCGGGCGCGCTTTCGATCAGCTCATCGACAACGCGGCGAAATTCACGCCGAGTGGCGGCACGGTTTACGTGCGCGTCGGCCCGCACTCGGACGTCCAGTACGAGATCCGCGTTTCCGATTCCGGTCCCGGCGTGCCCGAAGACGTCAAGACGCGCGTCTTCGAGCCGTTCTTCCAAGCCGACGGCTCGGTGACGCGCTCCTTCGGCGGCGCGGGTGTGGGTTTGGCAGTCGTGCGCGGAGTGGCGCAGGGCCACGGGGGCAGCGTGCGGCTGCGGTCGCCCACCGCCGACGAAGTCGACGGCGTCGCTCTGGGTGGCGCCAGCTTCTCCATGGTGTTCGCCCGACATGCACGCAGCGTCCAACCGCGTAGCGTGTGATGGCGACTCGTTCCTCGCCGCCCACTGGCTCGGGAGTGGGGGAGGAGATCTTCCTCGATCACAACAGCACGACGCCTCCGCTGCCTTCGGTAGTCGAGGCGATGGTCGTCGCCAGCGCCGAGTTGTGGGGCAATCCGTCGAGCGTGCACGCGGCGGGGCGCCGAGCCCGCAACGCTCTGGAGTCGACCCGGGAGCGGCTCGCGACTCTGCTCGGCTTTCACCCACGCGACGTCTTGTTCACCTCGGGGGGTACCGAGTCGAACAATCTGGCGCTGCAAGGTCGCGAAGCCCTGATCCTGAGCCGGCTCGATCACCCCAGCGTGGTCAAAGTTGCGGAACGCGACGCAGCGCGCGGACGCCAAGTGATCTGGCTGCCCGTCGAGGCGGACGGAACCGTGCGGCCCGCCGCTGTCGCCGAGGCGCTCGGGCGCGTCGCCGACGCCGCCTCGACGCGGGTCGTGGTGACCGCAGCCAACCACGAAACCGGCGTCTGCCAGCCGCTCGAAGCCATCGCCGAAGTGGTTCGGAGCGCCGGAGCACGTCTTCACGTCGATGCCGTGCAGTGGCTCGGCAAGGCGCCCGTCGCCGCCTTGGGCGGCGCCGATTCGCTGAGCGTCACGGCGCACAAGCTACGCGGCCCCAAGGGCATCGGCGCGCTGTTGTTCCGAGGCAGGGCGCCGGAGCACGTGCTGGTCGGCGGCGCCCAAGAGCGGGGACTGCGTCCGGGAACGCAAGACGCGGTTGCGGCGGTAGGGTTCGGCGTGGCGCTCGAACACGCCGAGCGCGGTCCCGAACGCTACGCACGCCTGGCCGAACTGCGCGACGACCTCGAGCGGCGACTGGCGGACGTGGCAAGCGTCAACGGCGCTGCCCGACGCTTGCCCCACGTCAGCAACCTGTCGTTCCCGTCGTTTCCTGGACCAGAATTGGTGGCGGCACTAGACTTACAGGGTGTGAGGGTTTCCAGTGGGAGTGCCTGCAGCGCCGGAACCAGCGAGCCGTCGCCGGTGATCGAAGCCATGCTCGGCCGAGCCCGCGCCGAGCATGCGGTTCGCTTCAGTATGGGCGAGCGGACGACCGAGGAGCAGATCCAACGAGCAATAGCCGCTGTGTTTCGCGTACTTGACACCCAACCGTAGCAGTAAGATCACGAGCTACTTCAACGCTCGGCACGTATCGTTGAAGCCTGATCAAGGGTGGCGTCGAATTGAGCAGAATGACTGGTGAATTGACGCTGAGCGTGGTGTCGGGCGGGTCTGCGTTCAATAGATTACACTGAGTATATCGCCGTGTTCACTTCCCGCGCTGTGGCTTGCCTCCCAGATCGGCTCCGCGCGCCGCAAAGGGGGTTCAGCGACGTTGGCGACCAGCTTCGTACAGGGCCAGGGCGGCGGCGACCGAGGCATTGAGCGAGTCGACCGTGCCAGTCATGTTCAAACGTGCCAGGGTCGTGCAGGTCTTGCGTGTCGCCCGGCCCATTCCCTTGCCCTCACTGCCGACGACGATGACCGTCGGTCCGGTCAGATCGACGTCGTGCAGGGCAGCTTCCGCATGGCCGTCGAGACCCACGACCGCGTAGCCTCGCGAGACCGCGTCGGTCAGAGCTCCCACCAAGGACGGCACGCGACACAAGCGCGCGTGCTCGATGGCGCCGGCCGATGCGCGGAACGTCGCGGGAGTCAGCGGCGCCGAAGCGTTTTCGCCCCACACGACGGCTGCGCCCGCCACGCCCACCGCGCTGCGAACGACCGCGCCGAAGTTCTGCGGATCCACGATGCCATCGAGCGCGATCAGCAGCGGCTCCTCGCAGACCGCAGTCCACGTGAGCAGTGGCAGAGGCGGGGCCAGCGCCACGACGCCCTGGTGCTGCGCGCCGCTCGATCGCTGATCGAGCTCCTGACGCGTCACGTGGCGCACCGGCACACCGAGGCTACTCGCGAGGCGTTCGACGCCTTCCAGCCGCGGTGTCTGCCGCTGCAGCAGAACCTCGCTCACGGCGCGCTGGTGCACGCGCAGCGCTTCGCGCACCGGCTGAAGACCGACGACGAGGCGCAACTCTTCCGAAGGGTCGACTCGGGGCACGCTCAGCTCCGACTGCCCAGTGCTTCGCCGATTTCGACGCGGATCGCGCGCGCCGCAGCGACGGGATCCGGCGCCTGCCGAATTGGGCGCCCAACGACCAGGATACTCGAACCCGATTCAATCGCCGTGGCAGGCGTTCCGACGCGCCGTTGATCGCCGACCGCTGCGCCCGCGGGGCGTACACCGGGTGTCACCAAGACCGGCGCGGCGCCAAGCGCGCCCCGCAACGCCGCGACTTCTTCGACGGAACACACCAGCCCTCCCAGACCGGAATCGATCGCCAAGCGGCCCAGCCGCGCTACCTGTGAGGCCGCGCCATCGCCGACCCCGACGCCATGCAGCTCTGCGTCGTCCATCGACGTGAGTACGGTGACTCCCAGCAGCGTCAACGGGCGCGAAGCGCTCACCTCGCTGGCGGCATGAGCGGCGGCCTCGAGCATCGCTTTGCCGCCACCGGCGTGAACCGTGAGGAAGTCGACCCCCAGAGCGCCAACGCTGCGCACCGCCCCTGCAACCGTCGCGGGGATGTCGTGCAGCTTCAAGTCGAGGAACAGTCTCGGCCCGAGCCGTGCGAGCTCGGCCACCGCTCGGGGCCCCTCGCGCAAAAAGAGCTCCAGCCCGATCTTGAGCACCCCGACCTCTGCGGCAAGCCGTCGCGCGATGGGCAAGGCGGAGTCGAGATCCGGGTAGTCGAGAGCAAAACAGAGGCGATCGATGGCGCTGAGAGACAAGCAGGGCTCCTGAATGACCAGGGTAGGGGGCTCACCGGACAGGGCCCGACCGCCAGGAGGCTACAGCTGGGTAGCCAAACCGCGACCGACGGTTCCCGTCCTGGGAGCTGTCACCAGCGCCCCGCGAGCAACCGCCTCGTACACCATCCGGCGGCCCATCGCCAGAAGCCCGCCGGCACCGAAATCGACGGCGCCCCGTCTGCCGAAGCAGCGGGGCGCAGGGGGCTCTCAGACCGCAGAAGACGTCAGAAACACGAGCACAGCGGGTCGCCCGGGGGGCAATCGCAGGCGGGTTTCGGCTTCGACGGTTTTGCCGGCTTCGACGCCGAAGAGGGCTTCGAGCCGCCGCTCGGTCGTCGCCCGCCACCGGCGCCGGCCTTTTCCAACTTCTTGTTGAGTTCGGCCTGGATGGCTTCCTTGTCCGCATCGGAAGCGCTTTCGAGATCAGCCTTGAGCTTGTTGATCTCGTCAATCAGCCGCTTCTGGTTCTCTTCGGCCTCCTTGCGCGCGCGCTCGGCCTCTTCGGCCGCCTTCTTTTCGCGCATCTCCGCTTCGAGACGCAGGGCTGCCTGCTTCTCGCGTTCCTGAGCGGTTCGCATGACGGTGAACCCACCGCCCGCCAGGGCCAACACCAGCAACCCGACGGCAGAGCCCACGGCGACCTTGAGACGCTTCTTGGATTCGTCTTGCTTGAGCGACATCAGCTTGGCCTCGTGGGCCTGCTGCTCCTTCATCGCCGCCAAGCGAGCTTGGTTTTCTGCTTCGGCCTTGGCTTTCTCGATCTCCGCCTGCTGAATGGCGGCGAGGCGCGTCTGTTCTTCCTTCGCGCGCAACTCTTCCTGCCGACGTACCTCGGCTTCTTCGCGCATGCGGCGTTCTTCTTCTTCACGGGCGCGGCGCGCTTCGGCTTCCCGCGCATCAGCCGCGGCTCGCTCACGAGCGGCCTTGTCCGCCTCTTCTTGGTTGATGCGCTCCTCTTCGAGGTTCATCAACTCGTTGAGCGAGAATAGAACGGAACTCTCTTCGTTTTTAGCCATTGGGTGGAAGCTCTCCTACTGCGCGTATCCTGCCCGAACGCGGGCCCGGCCCATAGCAACCGGCGAAATTACTCGTCAAACCTTTAGTCGAAGGGGCCGGAGTATAGCCCAGCCTATCTGCATATTGACACCACCGCTGATAGGCCCTTGGGCCGGGTCTCCCAGTGCGCAGGTGGAGAATCGTGTTCTCGACAACGCGCCGGTACCAGCTTCGGTCGCCAGTCTTCGATACGGCACACTGACACGCCGCTGAAGAGGGCGCTCGGCTTTTGGCCAGTTGCTGTGTCGCCGGTGTACACTCCGACGCCATGGCCACGGAAGTGACGGCGCACATCACTGGAACTGTCTGGAAAATACTCGTGACCGTCGGGCAACGGGTCGACGAGGAGCAGCCAGTTGCCATCCTCGAGTCGATGAAGATGGAAATGCCCGTGGAGAGTCCCGACGACGGCACGGTGACGTCCATTGCCGTCGAAGAAGGACAGTCCGTCGAAGAGGGCGACGTGCTGATGGTGCTCGACGGCGAGTGAAACCCGCCGCGGACGGGTTGCCGATGCTGCGCCGCAAACGGGGCATCGCGCGTGGGCAGGCTCACTCTCTCCAAAACAGTTTCCAGGGGTTGTGCTTCAGATCTCGGAGCAGTTCCTGAAGGTCGTCGTACAAGGCCTCGTCAGCCATCATCGCGCCGACGGTGCCTTTTCCGGCCTTGACTCGCGCCAGTAGCTCTCGCGCATCACTCGCGGCCAAGCGCCCCTCCTTCAACATCCTCTCGGCGTCGGTGGTGATCGCGCCGTAACGTCGCAGCTGTTCGTCACTGCCCAACGCATGAGACATCTTCGACAAGTCGGCGACCAGCGCGCGCGATTCGTTCAGCAGCGGCCCCAAGTCGCGACGCATGGCCTCCGAGGTCTGCTCGACGTTGTCGATGGCGCGCAGGATCTTGGGGTTGTCGACGTAGCGCTTGCGCGCCGCCTCGACCGTCTGCTGCGCTTCGCCGGACAACTGCTCGATGTTGTCGACGACCTTGTCGATCTTCTCGGTGTTGCGCGCGAAGAAGTGCCCGCTGCCCCGCAGCGTCTGGTGGAGGCCGTCGAACGTCTCTTTGAGCTTGTCCTCATTTTGAGTGATGCCGAGGTAGGCGTGATGCAACAGCTCGTATGCCTCGCTGAGCAGCAGGTCGAGGCGCGGCGGGCTCACCCCGTTGACCACGGCGCCGTCCTCGAGCACGGGCCGATCTGCGGTACCCGGGTCGACCGCGAGAAAGAACTCTCCCAACACGCCTTGGGTCGAAACGAACCACCGCGCATTGTCGTGGATCGACGGCTGGTACTTCTTCTCGAGCTCGGTCACGACGCGGATCAACGTGCCACCGCTCACCGCCTCGGGGTCGTCTCCGCGAAACTCGATCGCCGAGATGCGTCCGATGCGGATCCCCGCCAACCGAACCGGCGCGCCCGCTTGAAGTCCCCCTGGATTGACGAAGTCGACGTTGACTCGATACGTGGCCTCGAAGCTCAGCCCCCCCATCACGACGATGAACCCGCCGAGCAACCCCAATGCCACGAGGATCAGGATCCCCACTTTGACTTCGATGCTGCGCTGTTGGCTCATCGCTGCGGATTCTATACCTGCATTGGGCCGTCCGCGCGACCATTGATGAACTGTTGAATGATGCCGTCGGGCGATGCGCGAAACTCGTCGGGTGTGCCGAGCAGTCGCACGTGGCCCTGGTAGAGCATGGCGATACGGTCGGCGATGGTGAAGATCGACGTCAGATCGTGGGAGACGACCACACTGGTAACCCCCAGGTTGTCGCTCAGTTCGCGGATCAGTTTGTCCACGCGTCGGGCGCTGACCGGGTCGAGGCTGGTCGTGGGTTCGTCGAACAGCACGGTCGACGGGTTGAGCGTCAGTGCGCGCGCGATCGCCACCCGCTTGCGCAGGCCGTCTCCGAGCTCGGCCGGATAGCGCGTCGCGAACTCTTCCATGTGCACTCGCTGCAGCAGTTGCAGCGCCTCGGCACGCGCCTCGGCGACGTTCAGCCCGCGGTGCTTTCGCAATGGCAGCGCCACGTTGTCGAGGCAATTCATCGAGTCGAACAGCGTCGAGTGTTGGAACACCATCGCGCAGCGCTTGCGCACCGGGTACATCTGCTGCTCCGACAATTGGCTGACCTCGACGTCGTCGAGCCAGATCTCGCCCGCATCGGCCCGCAGCAGACCGATCAGGTGTTTGATCAGCACGCTCTTTCCGACGCCGGATGCCCCGACGATGAAGAACACTTCGCCGTCACCGACGTCGAAACTGACGCCGGCGAGCACCGTCTTTTCGCCGAATGACTTGGCGACGTTGCGAAACGAAATCACGACGCTGGCTCAGGTCAGGCGCAAACCCGGTCGCGACCGCCCTGCTTGGCGCGGTACAGTTGCTCGTCGGCTCGCTGATACAGTTGGGTCGGGCTCTCTCCGGGCGCGCGCGCAGCCACGCCCAGACTCACGGTGACCTCGATTTGCCGCCCATCGAAGTCGAACGGACGCGCCCCCACTCGCTGTCGGATGTCTTCGGCCAAAGCCACCGCCGGCTGCTGGGGCAGGGGTACCAGGACAGCAAATTCCTCGCCGCCGATGCGCGCCAACTGGCAACCCTCGATGCGCTGAGTGGCTTCCTTCGCGCAGTCGGCCAGTTGCCTCAGCACCGCGTCGCCCGCCGGGTGGCCCCAGCTGTCGTTGATGCGTTTGAAGTGGTCGGCGTCGAACAGAATGACGCTCAGCACTTGTTTTTCGTCGCCCACGGCTACGGCGAGCTGTTCCTCGAAATACCGCTTGTTGAATACGTCGGTGAGCCCGTCGTGCGTCATCAACCGGAACACTGCGTCGTGGTAGCCCGCCTCGGCATTGCCGGGACCGAGGTACTTGATGACGAACTCACCGATCGAAATCCGGTCGCCGTCGTCGAGATGGATTTCCGAGATCGGGTGATCGTTGACGTAGGTGCCGTTGGTCGAGCGATGATCGCGCAGGGTCACGCGGTTTCCTCGCATGATGAACGTCGCGTGATTTCTACTGACCAGGTCGCTCGCCAACGCGATGCCGCTTTCGGGCGACCGCCCGACGCTCAGCTCTCCTTCGCGCAGCTCCACGCGCTGCCCGATGCGCTCACCGGCCAAGAAGACCAAGCACGCGTGATGAGCCTTCGACGGCGGGCCCGAAGAGTCCGGTTGGGTTTTCACGGCTCGAGTGCGGGTCAGCGCGGATCGCGATGCTTGCCGGTTCATCGGGGTTCTCACGATAACACGGCTGACCGTCGCGCACGAATCATTGCGCAACGACACGGACCCACAAGGTGCGCCCTCGCGGTCGGGAGTGTGAGCGGGCGTCACTCGAAGATCGCATAACCAATGCTCGTGATCAGAAAGTCGAGGATGATGATCGCCAGTGAGCAGTTGACCACGGCTCGAGTCGTCGCCGAACCGACGCCCTCCGAACCGCCGCGTGCGCCCAAGCCACAGTATCCGCTGATGACGGGAATGGTGCCGCCGTAGGCGACGCACTTGACCAAACCGACCGTCACGTCGCCGGCGTCGACCTGCCCCAGATCCCAAAACGTCGCCGGTCGAACGTTGAAGAACACCTCGGCGGTCCACATGCCCGTCAGTGCGCCGAGCGTGCCCGCGACGATGACGAGCACCACCGTCATCACGACCGACGCCACGAAACGCGGCCGAATCAAATAGTCGATCGGGTCGGTGGCGCACATGCGCAACGCGTCGACTTGCTCCGTGACGACCATCGACCCCACTTCGGCCGCGATGCCCGCGCCAACCCGCGTGGCGAGCATCAGCGCGCAGATCGTCGCGGCCAGATCCTTGACGAGCAGCTCGAGATACGTCGCCCCGAGCTGAGACATGTCCGGTATCACCCGCAACAGCTGAACGCCACCCTGGTAGACGGTGATCATGCCGATGAACCCCATCACGACGCACAAGAAGACCAGCGACTGATTGCCGATCGTGTACATGTAACCCAGTGCGCGCCGCAGATCCGACTTGCCGTGGAGGGTGAAATGCAGCGTGCGCGCCAAGGTCGAGAACAATTCGCCACCGGCGGTCAGCAATCCGACCGCAGTGGCCCCCAGCGACGCGGCGGGGGAGCGGGTCGCTGCGTCGGTCGTCGAGGGCGACTCGGTGGTCACAGCGGGCCCTCCACATCGCCTCGAAGAAACTGCCGTACGTAGGGGTTGCCGCTAGCGCGCGCCTGCTCGGTCGTGCCCTCGAAAATCAGCTCGCCGTCGAGCAGCATGCCGACCCAGTCGGTGACGGTGAGCAGGCGATCCAAGTCACTCGAAACCATCACCACCGTGCTGCCCGCAGCCTGTTGTTCTTGGCGCAGCAGGTCGAACAGCTTCTGGCTGCTCACCGGATCGAGCCCCGCGGCGGGCTCGTCGTACAGCAGGATGGGCGCGGCGGTGATGGTGGCGCGCGCGACCCCGACTCGTTTCTTTTGCCCACCGCTGAGCCCTCCGGGCAAGCGCGACTCGAAGCCCGGCAGCCCCACGGCCGAAAGGCGCTCGGAGACCCGGCGAGCTACCTCGCTTTCGTCGGGAGCGAACAGTTGACGCAGGGGGAATGCGACGTTCTGCGCGACGGTCATGAAGTCGAACAGGGCGTTGTTCTGGAACAACATGCCGATGTTCTTGCGCAGCTCGAACAGCGCCGGCTCGTCAGCATCGGTGACCTGGGTTTGGCCGACCATCACGCTGCCAGCCTGGGCGGGAACCAGACCAGCGATCGCCTTGAGCAGGACGCTCTTACCCGAGGCCCCGGGACCGACCAGGCCGTACAGCGCACCTTTGGGCACCGTCAGACTCACGCCACGCAGCACGGGCCTGTCGAACAGCACCGAAACGCTTTGGAGGCGAATCAAACCACGCTCCGCATCACTGGACTGTAGATGAGCAAACGCAATCCGCACACGCCCATTTTCGGGGTGGGGGACCCTGCGACTGGTCCACACCGAAATCTCGCGCCCCCCCGGGCGGCTCGCTCACTTGGCGGGATTGGCGGCGCGCACGGGCAGGCTCCGCGACGATCGCAGTCGCAGCCACAAGAAGATCAACGTGCCCAGCAATGCAAGATTGAGCGCGGCGACCGCGACGACGATGATTCGCAAGGCGCTGATCGAGCCGTGACTGACGGAGAGGGGGCCGAATTGCGCCAGGGAACCGTTCACTTCGCGAGGGCTGCCAGCGACGGGCAGATTGACCACCGCGACGTGCTCGGGATCCAGACCGCTCACGGCACCGGCAACGAGCCGTTGCACGTCCGAAGCCCCAAGAGGAGGCGTCGCTCCTTGATGACGGATCAGCACCGAGGCGCTGGTCGGCACGACCGCCTCGCGCGGGGCGAATGGGTCGGGTTCCGGCACCGCAAGGTGAACGCGGGCGCTGAGCACGCCGGCAACTTCCGTGAGAGAGCGCTCGAGCTCGCCCGCCGTGCCCACGACCAAACGCGCGTGCTCCGCTTTTCGGCTGGCGACCAAGCCGGTTTCGCCGAGGGATTCGAGCACTCCCGGAGACACGGGGCTGGGCAGGCCTTCCTGGGACAAGGTCGTCACGGCGCTGGCCAGGTCACCTTGGGGGACGCTGACTGCGAAACGCCCCTCGGCGGAGGGATCCGGCGCTTTGGACGCGGCGACGCCATGCTCGTTGAGCGCGACCAGCACACGATTGGCCTCGACTTCGTCGAGCCCTCGCGCAACTTCAGCGGTGCAGCCCGAGGCTCCGACGAGAGCACTAGCGAGGATCAGAGCACGCGGCAGCCGACGCGTGGCGCGCCAGTCGAGTCGAAAGTGGGGGAACACGGCGGCTATTCTGCCGCAAAGTTGACGCGAACGACATCCAGTTTTGGATGTGAGGGAAAGCTCATCCGGCGAACCGCCGAGGAGATGCAGCTCTTCGAACCATGATTGGGAGTCGTCCGCACCGTCACCCCGACGGCTCTGCCGTTCTGCACCGCGACGCAAATGCTGACCGCCACGCTGCTGGGCACGCCGCAGTGGGAGAAGTACGAACCGCTGTTCATGATGGACGCATACTGGCCGCGCGTGATGTCGGCCTGGCCACCGCCGGTCATCTTCATCTCTTCGACATAGGCCGCCTGTGCACTCTCACAGCTCTGCCCACCGGCGAGGACTGGAATACCGCCCTGCGACCCGACGACGCGACTGCCACCCTTCTTGCCGCCACCAGCGCCCTTCTTGACGTTCAGGTTGCCCTCGGCCTCGATGTTGCTCACGGTCTCGGTCTGGATGGCAACCTCGTCACTGCGGGTGCCGACCTGAGTGACGAACCACGCCGCAGCGCCCGAGAGCAACAGGCCGACGACGAGCATTCCCACGAAAGCTTTGCCCTTCGTGCGCTTGCTCTCCTGAGCTACCCCGCGGTCGATGGCGGCCTTCTCTTCGATGATGTCGCGGTGCAGGCGCGCGTGCTCCCCGAACGGCGCGAACTCTTCCCAGTCTCGGATCGCGCGTTCCTCACCCGTTCCGTCATGACGCACCACGTCATCTTCGTTGAACGTGTGGTTGCCAATCTGGTGTAGCAACTCGACGGCGTTGAACGGGCCGTGGTCCATGCCGTCCTTGACGACGACGTAGCGCGGCGTGGGATCCGATTCGAGACGGGCCTTGAGCTGCGCCAGCTCAGCCGTCACGCCGGAGCCGCGCGGTTGGCTGGGCGCGGCCTGGGTGACCGCCAGGTTCAGGCCGTTGGCAGTACGCGGAGCCGAACCCGGTGCAGAGCGCGGCGCCGAAGCAGGCACGGGCGCCGGTTGTGCGGCGGGGGGCATCATGGACAGCGAAACGTCGACCTCCAAGTCCCCGACGTGGTCCAAGTGACCCAGATCGGCAGTGGGGGGCGGTGGGATCGTCGGCTGTGGCATCAACCCGTACAACGCTTGGGCCAGCGCGTTGAGATCGTCGGGACGGTGCGCAGGGTCGGCGACGAGAGCTTTGGCCATCAACATCTCGCAGCCTGCAGGCAAGCCGGGGACCACTTCGCTCGGGCGGCGCATCCCGCGCCCGGCGGACAACCCGGTGAGCATCTCGTAGAGAATCGCGCCGATCGAATAGACGGTCGCTGACGCGGATCCGAGTTCACCCGGCGTCGACTCGGGTGGCAGGCAAGCGCTGTCCGCAGGTGTGGCCGGCGGATCGGCGGCGCGTTCCGTCGAGAGACTCAACGTGCCGCGGGCGTTGAACACGAGGTTCGACGGGTGAACGTGAACGCCGTACCCCTGCCGGTGAATGTCCGCAACCTCGACGCACAACGGAACGAGTAGCTCGATCGCCTTGCCGAGCGGTACACGCGCGCCGATAGCACGATTCTGATCCAGCAACTGTCGCAAGTTGGCTGGCGCTTGGGAGGACACGGCCTGAGGAGAGAACGGGGCGCCAGGAGTTTGCACGCTCGTCATGGAACGCCGGACCTTAGCAACGCTTCTGGGGACGGTCCACCAGATATGGGGTGTCGGTTCGTCGCGTACAACGCACGCTTTGTCGCGCTCGTACGCGAGTTCTCCGCGAGTTCTCCGTGAGTCGTTCCGCACGTTTCGGCCGAAGACTCATACGACAGCCGTCGTTGGGCTTGCCGGATGCACCGTGATGATCGCGACCATGGCGATGTCGCTGTCGATACGCGCCCGCCTTGCAACGCATCATCGTCGGCCACGCACCTGCGGCGGTGAACGGAGATGTCGATGGGTTAAAACATTACAACGTGGGGGCAGTCCTCACCCGAGGATCTCCGTTCGCTGATCGGCTCACCCAAACCGGCCCCGATGGGACGAGAGTTTCGAGCCGGCCTGACCTGCGTTGTCCGGGCGGTTGCTGCATTGCGACTGCGAGAGCCAGCGTGATACCGTGATCCCCGTATGGATGCTCGACAACGAGAGGCGCTGGTGCGCCGACTGGTAGCCAACCCCCAGGATCAAGCTGCCATCGCCGAAGCACACGCCGCTGGCCAGCAGGACCCCGAGGGGTACGCCCGTTTGCTCGAGCAGATCGGAGTGGAGAGCCCCGCCGGCCCGGTCGCGTCACACTGGCTCAACGAAGCGGCAAACGTATGGCTGACGACGTTTCAGGATCCGCAGCGCGCCGCCAGCGTGTTGCTCACTGCCGTCGACCGCGATCCCACCAACGAGGATCTGTCGCAACGGGTGTTGGCCATGTACGAGGGCGATCTGGTCGGAACTGCCAATGCGGTGGAGCGCCGCGCCACGGCACTCGGCGCACTCGCCCACGAACAACCGGAGTGGCGCGGGCAAGCGGCGGCACTGTTCGTCGATCTCGGTCGTAGCCTGAGCGAAAGCCAAACCCCGGATCCGACCCGTGCCAAGCACGCGTACAGCCGTGCCGTCGATCTCGACCCGAGCAACCAATTCGCGATCTACAGCTTGCGGGAGCTGCACAAGTCGGCGGGGGAGTACGCCGAAGCGTTGCCTTACTTCGGCATGGAAGTGGCGCTCACCCAGGACGATCAACGCCGGATGGCGTTGTACCTCGACGAAGCGCAAGTGGCGAAGAGCGCCGGGCGTCACGACCGAGCCATCAATGCGCTGCGCCACGCGCGCCGCATCGACGACAGCGACGCGGCCCTGCGCCAACAGCTCGGTACGATGATCCTCGAGAAGTACCGCGAAGGCGGGGCTCCAGCCGCCGACGAACTTGGCGAGGCCACGGAGCTGTTCATCGGTCTGGCGGAAACCTACCCCGGCGAACACGGCTTTCTGTACTCGTTGTGCGCGTTGGAACTGACGCCGTCTCACGATCGGGCGATGCAGTTGGCCATCTACTACGGCGAGCAGCTCGGTCGCCTCGGCGAAGTGGCTGCTCTAGCGGCGGCGTACTTGCGAGACAATCCGTCCGGCGTGCTGGCGGGCGACGCAGCTCGCGTGGCGGGCGACGCGGCGCCCGCAGCCCGGCCGGTCAGCGGCGCTGCCGCACACCCTGCCGCAGCAGCCGTCGAGCAATCCCCCGACCCGGCGCGACCTGCAACGGCTTACCGCCAGAGCGCCGCCCAACACGTACCGGCGGGCGTCACGCTGGACGGGTTGCTGGAAAAAGCTGACGCACTCGCGAAGAAGAGCCGCAAGAACGAAGCGATTGCGGTCTACCGGCAGGCCCTCGACCTCGATCCGATCAATTCCGAGGCTCTCACCTACCTGCAGGAGCAACTTCCCAACAAGCGCAAGTTCGCAGAGCTCAAAGACGTGCTGCTTGCTGCCATCGACTACCCCGGCGCATTGGAGGAGGATCAGCTGGGTTGGTTGCGTGAACTCGCGGCACTGAGCGAAAGCCAGCTACGCGACATGGATATGGCCGTCTATGCGTGGCAACGCATCGTCCAGCTCGATTCCGACGACGAGGAGGGCAGGGACCAACTCAAGCGTCTGCTCGAGAAGGCACGTCGCTGGGACGACCTGGCGCAGGTGCTGCAAACGGAAGCCAGCCACACCGAGGACCTCGAGGTGCGCATCTCCTTGGAGCGCAATCTCGCCAAGCTGCACCTGCAACGACGCAAAGACACGGCCGCGGCAGGCGAGGCCTGGGCACGCATCGCAGCTTTGTCTCCTGGAGACGAAGCCGCGCTGATGGAGGCAGTCAAGCTCCTGGAGAAGTCGGACCGCCTGGATCTGGCGGCGGACTGCATCGCGCAGAACGTCGCACCGCTCGACGATGACTTGGCCAAGCGCGAGTTGTACTTCAAGCTCGGTGAGATTCGCGCCGCCCAGGGACAGACGCTGCAAGCTGCCGAGTCCCTCGCCGAGGGCGCCGAAGAGCTCGGTGACCGCGAGATGTGGGAGCGCGCCGAGCAACTGTTCGCCCAAGCGCAAGCGTGGGAACCGGCCGCCAACGCCGCCGACGAACAGGCGAGCATCGCCGAAGAAGCGGCGGACAAAGCCGCGATCATGGCGCGCGCGGCCAAGTATTGGATCTCCGACAACGACACGACCGAGGCCATGAGCCGGCTCGAAGAAGCCGTCGCGTTGGCGCCGACCAACGACGAGTACTCGAGCTCACTGGAGCAGTTGCTCATCGCCGCCGACCGAGTCGACGAACTGGTCCAGATGTTTCTGACACGCGCCGCCCACGTCGAAGACGCATCGGCGCGCGTCTACTTGCGCAAGCGAGCGGCGGTCATCCAGCGCGACAAGCTCGCTGATCCGAACGGCGCCCGCTCCAGCTATGCCCTCGTGCTGCAAGACCGCGAAGATGAGGAGACCCTGGGCTGGCTAGCGACCGAGGCGGAGGGTCGAGACGATATCGAAACCGCCGTCGGATACCTGGCACGTTGGGGCAACGCCGCAGCCCACCCCGCCGAAAAGGTCCGGCTCGCACTGCACGAAGCGGATCTTTGCGCGAACAAGTTGATGGACGTCGATCGGGCTGCTGACCGCTACGAGTACGTGTTGGCGGAACTCGACGCAAAGAACGAGAGCGCTCTGGAGTGCCTGGGCGACCTCGAAATCGCACGCGGCAACCACGAGCACGGTGCCGAAGTGCTCGAGCGCTACGTCGACGCCACGACCAATCGCGCCGCGAAACTCGAGACGGCAACTCGACTGGCGGAGATCCACGAACTGAACCTGTCGAACACCTCGGAGGCGATTCGCTTGCTCAAGTTCGTTCACGCCGAAGATCCGGAAGATCTCGACGCGACACACCGCCTGTGCGAGCTGGCCGAATCCGCCGACGAGTGGGCATTGGTGGCCGAGCTGATGGTCGAGCTCATCGCCGTCCAAACGGATTCGGGTCAAGTCAGCGAGATGACGCGACGGCTCGCTCAAATCTTGCGCGACAAACTCGGCAACGGGAGCGAGGCGCTCAACGTGCTCGGTGGCGTGGCCGATCAAGGTGACGAGCCATGCCGAGAGGCGTTCATCGAGCTCGGTGACGAGCTGGGGAACAAGGCGCTCGTCGCTCGTCGTATCGTGCACTGGTGCAGCACGCTGGAGGATTCCGAGGAGCGGGCCGCTCGACTGCACGCCGCTTTCGACCGCTTCGCCGAGGTCGAAGAGGCCGCCGAGGCGATCGCAGTCGCCAGAGACTTGGTCGCGCACAAACGAGCCGAGCCGCGCATCGCCGCGACGTTTGAACGCTTGTCACTGACCGCCTCGGATCAAGCCGCCCTGCGATTGGCCCACGCGCTTCGTTGCAGCGAACTGGCCGGGCCCGAGCTGGCGGCGGAATACGTCCGCCAGGCGGAGGTGCTGGCGGAAGCCGGATTGACGATTGCAGAGTCGGTCGAGCACGGAGAGACGGCGTTGACGGACGCCGACCCCGACGACGTCGAGTCGCTCTTGTCGCGATTGGCTGCGCTGTGTGACTCCGCAGCCACCAAGGTCGACGTCTACGAACGGCAGATCGCCCGCTTCGAGGCCATCCCCGACCGCGTGACGGCGCTGGTTCGCGCCGCCGAGCTCGCCGCAAGCCTCGACGATCGAGACCGGGCACGCTCACTGTTCGACGTCGCCCTGTCCGGCGGTCTGGAAGAAGACTTGCTCGACCTGATGGTCGATCTGGTCAATGCAGCGGACGAACGCCGAGAAGACACCGTGTTGCGTTCTCTGTTCGCAACCGCGCTGTCCGAAGGTGGACAAGCCGCACGGGACGGGGGTGCGAGCCGGGGCCGGATGCTACGCCTCGCTGCAGAGCTGGCCTTTCACAAGCTGTCGGATCGGGACTTGGCCTTCAAGTGGCTCGGCGATGGCCTGGTACTGCACGTCGAGGACATCAGTCTCGAAGCGCTCGAAGACATGGCCGCCGATGCGGGAGACTTTCATCGCGCTGAGACGGTGCTCGGCCGGGCCTTGGAAGAGGTCTTCGATGGCCCCTTGGTGCGCAAGCTGCTGGCGCGGCGCGCGACGCTGCGAGAAGAACGGCTGAGCGACAAGGAAGGGGCTGCCGAAGATCTCAAGCGCCTACACGACCTTTCACCCAACGACGCCGAGGTCAACACCAAGTTGGCGCGCCTGTACGACGAGCTCGAAGAGTACAACGGCATGGTCGCGCTGCTCGAAGATCAGATCCTGCGCAACCGCGACAAGGAGGTGCGCGCCGAACTGGCGCGGCGCGTTGCGCTGCTGTGGCAAGACCAATTGGGCGACCCGAGGGAAGCGGCGGACGCTTGGCGTCGCGTGCTGCGCTTGGCTAGCGATGACGCCGAGGCCAAGGCAGGTTTGGCTCGCGCCAAGGACGCCATGCTGCGCGCTCGCCAGCAAAAAGCCGCGGAGGAATCAGCGTTGGCTGCCCAGGTCCCCGACTCTCCCGAGACCGAGGTGGCGCCCGCCGAGGACAAGGACACGACTGACAGTGCGGGGCTTTCCGAAAGCGCTGGCTCGTCTGACAGCGCAGACCCCGAGGACATCGCCAACCCAGATGAGTCCTCGGAAAACGCGGCGCCCGCACAGGCCGAGGCGGGCGCGAAATCGGACCCGAACGAGGGCTCGGAAGCTTCGGGGGATGAAGACACGGCAGCTTCCCCGGCCGATCTCGCAGGGAATGACCCCGAGGACTCTTCGCCGTCAGCGGTGAACGCGGGAGCCGAACGGCGTGCGGACGGCGAGCCCTCCGCTCCAGACGCCACTGCAGCAATGGATGAGGAAGGTCCAACCAACGTGATCGGCATGGACGTCCTCGACACCGAGCTGGCGGCGATGGGCGCCAATGCCGCACAGGCCGCAGACGCCGCAGGCGCCGCAGACGAGGGCGATGGCGAAATCGCGGGCCCCGAGACCGCTGCTTCGCAGCCCGACGCGGCCTCCTCGCCCGCCGCTGCAACGCCGGATCAAACGGCCGGCGAAGTTGAAGCCTCTGCACCGCCTTCCCCGTCGGACGCCAGCGCTTCCGACCCCTGGGCGGCGCCGATTGGCAACGCCCACCAGGTCACTGCCGATGTCGGCTTGGCTCCTGATGCCGCGTCGCCCTTCACGGGCCCCGACCAGATGACCGTCCGCGGGAACCAGTTCGAAGCTCCCGCCCCGCTGGATGACGAGCAAGACGAGGACGACGACGTCGCCTCAGCGGGCGCGCTGCTCGGCGCCGATACCTCCGAGTCCCTCGAGCTCGAAGCCATCGAGATCGACGAGGTGCTCGAAGCAGACGAGGAAGAGGCGCACCTGGGCGCACCGCCGCCCAAACCGCCGCGCGCTTCGGCACCGCCCCCTCCGCCCCGGGCGCCGAAACCGCCCCGCCGCCCCGCACCACCGCCCCCGCCTTCGCGGATGGCTTCGCCGGCGGATGACGACTGAAGCGCCGACGGAGCGGCCGCAATCGTGCTCGCCCACTCAATCACCGAGCAGCGTGAGGCCGTCGGCTCCGATGCGCGCCGACACACCGAGTGGCAGCGGCGTGTTGGGCCGCTCGTGCCCGGCGCAGAGCCCCCAGGCGAGCGGCAAAGCCGCGCGCCGGCAGAACCGCTCGAACACCTCAATCGCCTCGGTGCCGTGCGCCCCTGGTCGCGCCCCGCTGACGTGCCCGACCAGTATGCCCGTCGCCGAGTCGAACACACCGGCTTGATCGAGCGCCGACAGGCACCGCGCGATGCGATAGGGCGCCTCTGAAACCTCTTCGAGGAACACCAGCGAGCCGGGTGCGGGGCGGAAGCGCCGCGCCGTGGCTGCGGCGTGTAGCACGGCCAGATTTCCCCCCACCAAAACGCCCGATGCCGCGCCACCTCGGACCCACTGCAACGGCAGGCGCGTGCCGTGCGGGGGACGAGTCAACGCCGCCAACCAGGACTGGCGCGCCGAGTCGTCTCCGACGCCGAGCCCGGTCACGTTCTCTGCGTGCAGGGACGCCACACCGACGCGCTGCGCTTCACAGTGCAGGGCGGTGACGTCGCTGAACCCCACCAACCACTTCGGCAAGCGCCGCAGGGCGGGAAAGTCGGCGAACGGCGCAATCCGACCACAGCCGTAGCCACCCCGCACGACGATGACCGCCCGCGCCTGCTCGCAACGCAGGGCGGCGTTGAGCTCGCGCAGGCGTGCAGCGTCATCCCCCGCCAAAAAGCCGTCTCGCTCGAAGATCCTCCGGTCGTAGTGGACGCGAAAGTGACGTTTGAGCCACGCCAAGCCTCGCCACGCCAACGTGCGGTCGAACGGCCCCGCCGGAGCGATGACCTTGACCAGATCGCCCTCGCACAGCGGGGCCGGGATGACAAATCGGGGCGACAAGGCGACCCATCGGATACCATGGCAGGGTGATTCGGGTCCAAGTGCTGTGGTGCCTCTGTGCCGCCGCCGGTCTGGCTTGCCAAGACGACGAGCCTACCGACGAGTACACGCCGCTGTCCGTACCGCTCCCCACCGCCGTCCCGGGCGCCGTTGGCCCGGCCTTACCCACGTCCCGCCGAGCGCCACCGCGCATCGCCGTGTCGTCCTCCCCGGCGCGCCGTACCAAGGCCGACGCGGGCGCACCGCGTGGCCGCGGCGACGGGGTGCCGCTTTGAGACGGTCGCTACGAATGGCCATGACGGTCGCGACGCGCCCCCACGGCCAACGACGTCCCGCCCCGCGTCGGAGCTGGATCGGCTCGGGTCTGCTGGCGCTCGTCGGCGCGGCCATGGCCTGTGGCGGCCCGGGGCGCGCCCCCGATTTGCCCCCGCCGGAGTATCAGCCTCGACCGCTACCGCCCTGGTCCGGGTCGAGTGCGTCGGAGCCAGCGCTGCCCGACATCGCCGCGAGGTCTGCCGCGCCGAACAGCCCGAGTGAGGCGGATGCCGGCGCCGGGCCCGCGCTCGGTCCTGCGGTTGGACCAGCCGAGCGCTCGACCCTTTGCTGCGACGGCGGTGTGCGTTAGAGAGGGCAGCCCATGGCTCAGAAGCGCACGAGCATCCCACGCCCCCCGCGAACCAAGGCGGTTCGCGAAACCCCCGGTACCCCTTCGCACGAAGGCAGTCGACACATCGCCCTGCTGGCAGCCGCGGCTGGGTTGGACAAGAAGGCGACCGCGGTCGAAATCATCGATGTCATGGGCAAGGTCGACTATGCCGACTTCCTGGTGCTGATGACGGGAGCCAGCGACCGCAACGTCGCGGCGATCGCTCAGGAGGTAGACGCCGCCTTGAGCAAACAGGGCTACCGCTCCATCTCCATCGAAGGTCTGCCCGCCGCGCATTGGGTCCTGATCGACTTCGTCGACGTGGTCGTTCACGTGTTTCAGCGCGACGTGCGTTCGCTGTACGACTTGGATGGACTGTGGATGGACGCGCAGCGTGTTCCCGTCCCTGAGCCGGACGGTGAGGACGAGTCGAGCGAGACTCGATGAAGCTGTGCGTGCTTGCCGTGGGCAAGTTGAAAGACCCTGGCCTTCGAGAGTTGTGTCACGACTACCAGAGCCGGATCCGACGGCATGCGGAGATCAGCGAAGTTGAACTGCGCGACGATCGCGCATTGCTCAAATCCCTGCCGAAGTCGGGGCGGTTGGTCGCGCTCGAAGTCGGGGGAGAAACCCTGAGTAGCACGCGTTTCAGCGAGCGGTTGCTCGAGTGGACCGACGGCGGTGGCGGGACGGTCAGCTTCGTGGTCGGCGGCGCCGAAGGTAACCCAACCCAGGTACGTCAACGTGCCGACGCGTGCCTGAGCCTGTCGGCCATGACGTTGCCGCACCGGCTGGCGCGAGTGCTGCTCTTCGAACAGCTGTACCGAGCGCTGAGCATCTGGAAGGGCGAGCCCTACGCGCGCGAGGGCTGACCGTCGCCAGCTCTTGGTCGATTCGGTCCGCGCAACACCCGTTCGGGTCGCGCCGACGCTGCAACGGATGCTGACGCCTGCATGCGTGACGTCAGCATCGCGACGCCCCGTGGGAGCGGCATGGCGTCACTCCTTCTGAAGAGCGGTGTCTTCTTCCTTACTCTTCTCGCGATGTCGCGAGAACACCCAAGCGACGATGATCGAAACGCCGTACAACAGGCAAAGGGGTAGGGCGAGCAAGAACTGGCTGAGCGGATCCGGTGGCGTGAGCAACGCGCCGAGCACGAAGGCGATCACCACGAAGTAGCGAAAGAAGCGGATCAAGTGACGGTGATTGATCAGGCCCGCAACTGACAGAAAGAAGACGACGACCGGCAACTCGAACACCGCGCCGAACGCCAACAGCATGCGGGAGACGAATCCCACGTACTCGTCGACCATGATCGTCGGAGTCAGGTCGATGCTCGGAAGCTCTCCGACGAAACTCAGCAAGTACCGAAAGGCGTGAGGGAACGCGATCGTCATCCCGAAGTAGCCGCCAGCGACGAACAACGCCGTCGAAGCGAACACGAAGGGCAAGGCGAAGCGCTTCTCGCGAGAATACAGGCCCGGCGCGATGAACGCCCAGATCTGATAGAAGATGATCGGCAAGGCCATCACGCAGCCGCCGATCACCGAGATCTTCAAATAGGCGATGAACAGACCCGCTGGGTTGGGGAAGTGCAGCTGCGGCCTTTCGGCAAAGCCGTTGAGCTCCCAAGCCGAAGTGAAAGGCCCCACCAGCCAGTTGAGCAGTTGCTCGCGAAAGAACCACGCCGCGGTGGCGCCGACGACCGCGGCCAATGCCATCTTGAACAGCCGGTTGCGGAGCTCCTCGAGGTGCTCCCAGAAGGTCATGCCTTCATCTTCGAGTTCGGTTTGTTGGGTCATTGCTGGGGGTCGGTCTGGCTCGCGACCGACTTGGACTCGGCCGGGACCGCGGCCTCGCTCGACGGATCCTCAGCGACCGCTGACGCGCTCTGGACGGGCTTGGCCGCGGCATCGGAACCGGTGGGTCCAATCGGTTTGGGCGCCGCCGTCTCTGCGGCGCTAGCCGGTGCCGCAACGGCGGGCTTTTGCCCCGGCGCGGTCCACATGTCGTCGGGCAGCGCTCCGTACGCGTCGCACCCCTCGGTGGGATATTCGCGGGAAGGATCCATCGGCACGTCGGCGAACGGGTCGACGTCGACCGCGGCGGGCACTTTGGCGGCGCCGCCAGCTGCGTTGACCGCAGCGGTGGCCGGCCCGGTGACACTCGCCGAGGCAGTCGATGCCGAGGCTCCGGCCGCCGCAGACTTGGCCTGTGAAGTCGTGCGCGACTGAGGACGCTGCATGGCCGACGAGGCTAGACCCGAAAGCCCCCCGCGGGCCACGTTGCGCAACTCTCGCAGCTCGTTGAGCCCTCCGCTGATCCCCTCCTTGCGCAGGATGTCGTCGATGCCGCTCTGATAGCGCACTTCGGTCGTGATGCGCCGCAACTTGGCAGACCAACGACCAAGCGTGCCGAGCAGTTTGGGGAGCCGCGCCGGACCGACGATCATCAAGGTGACAGCGCCGATCAGTAGGAGCTCAGTGAATGAGACACCGAACACGCCCGGAGGCTAGCGCGAGCGCTGTGGCCGAGCAATGGACTGCAACGCCGGCTTGGTCACGGCAAAGGTCGGCCCGTTGGCGCGAATCGCCCTATCGGGGAGCTTTGTCGCCCCGCTCGATGGCGCTCAGTCCTTGGCGCGATCGCGGTGTCGTTCCAAGTGCTTGTGGGCGGCGCGGGCGCCCAGCGAGTAGCCGAGCCAGAGTCCAATCAGCAACACCGCCGGGATGTAGATGATGTGTTCAAACGGCATGAGACGCCTTCGCGGCTCGCGTCACTCGGAGCCGGAGCGAGCGGCCAAAGCCCTCTCGATTTCATCCAAGCGCGCCGAAGTCGCGCGTTGGCGACGGTAGCTCAGACCGACAAAAACCATCAGGATCAACCACAGCACCATGTACGCCGCCACCAAGATGCCCTCGGCGCTGGTCGTTTCAGCGGTGTCGGCGGCTGGCGAGAACTGATTGGGAACTTGCTCGGTTGCCTGCTGACTCATGACTCGTTCATCCTTCGAGCACGCCTTCCTGAAGCGCCTGCTCTTCGAGAGCTCGCAGGCGAGCTCGGTTGTAGCAATAAACGGTTCGAACCCACAGCAAGACGACGGCAAACAGGGTCAGCATGATGAAGCCGGCGACCAACGCCTTGACCATGTCGGGGTGCCCGAGACCGCCGCCGCCCTTCTGAATGACGATGGGGTGGGTGCCTCCCCACTTCTTCACGGCGTAGTGAATGATCGGCAGGTTCACCGTGCCCAGCACGCCCAGTGCGGCTGCGAACTTGCGCTCTGCGTGGCCGTCGCCAGCGAAGGCGCGCAGCACCACGATGGCGACGTAGATCAGCACGTTCAACAGCGATACCGTCAGGCGAGGATCCCACGTCCAGTAAACACCCCACGCCTTCTTCGCCCACAGCGGGCCCGTGGTCAGCACGATTAGACCGAACACGACTGCACACTCCGCGCCGGCCTCAGCCAACGCGTTGCGCTTGTCCGTCGGTTTGAGCAGGTACGCGGCGCTACCGAAGAAGCACGCCACCGCGCTGAGGTACATCCCGTACGCAGACGGCGCGTGAAAGTAGAGAATCTTCTGAGAAACGCCGCCAGCTTGAACCTGCGCGGGCGGGACCACCAGAAACACGAACCCGATCAGGTACAGGATGCCCGCCAGCGTGCAGCCGAGCAGAGCGTAGAATCCGATATCTGTCTTTTTCATTGGTTTCGCAACGCGAGAGGGAGCTGGAACAGTAGCTGCGCACCCGCCAACTGGCAATGCCAATGCCCGGTGAGCTCGGCCCGTATTGCGTCACGTCGGTTCACGGCCGGCGGGCAGACGCTCCAGGCTCGAGTGGACGACGCGGCTCGGTCCCCTGCGTTCCGTACCACCGTGCCGCGGCAACCGACCGCAGTACTCACGGGCAGATCTTGATCAGATGTCGCAGTTGGCGCGGGCAAGCAGTGCCAAGATGCGGGCTCTGACGACCTCGAACTCCTTGACCGCCAAGTCGAGCTCGGCCTGCTGGTAACGACGCGTGGCATCGACGAGCTCGAAACTCGTGCCCTTGCCGTTGAGGAATGACAACCGCGCCAAACGCGACGTCTCTTTCGAGATGTCTCGCGAGTGCCGACTCACCTGATAGTTCTCTTCGGCAACGCTCACCGAGCGTGTCGCTTGAACCACTTCGAGCTGGGCCTGGCGCTTGACCTGAGTCAGGTTCTGCTCCGCGACGGTCAGCTGCGAACTGTTGAGTTGTTTTTCCGCCGAACGCACGCCACCATCGAACAGCGGGATCGTGAGCAAGGCCCCAACCGTCCACTGCAGGGGGCGACCATTGGCGGTGTTCGCCGACGTCGAGTAGTTCAGATCGCTGACCATGTCCAACGTGGGCGCCAAGCGGTAGTCGGGTGAGTCCACGTTGCGCCGCGCGACCTCGACCTCGGTTCGCGCCGCGCGTACGTCGGCGCGCTTGTCGATGCCCGTCAGAGGCGTACACACCTTCTTGGCATCCTCGCCGAGTTCATCGAGCCGAATGTCGGGTGTCACCCCCCACGCCTCTGGGTAACCCAACGCCATTCCCAGTGCTTCACGAGCACGGCGCAGCGATTCGTTGGCTCCGACTAGCTGGGCGCGATTGAGCGCCACCTCTTGCTCGGCGCGCAGCACGTCCACGGCACTGCTGGCGCCGAGGCGCGCCCGCCTGCGGGTGAGGTCGAGGGTAGACAGCGACGAACGCAGCGACACCCGGCTGATCTCTGCCAGCCGTTCGGCGGTGACGACGGCGACGATGGTATCGGCCACGGCCGCCAGCACCAGCCGTTCGACGTCCTCCACCTTCAGCTGCGCCGCGCGCTGAGCGACTTCGCTCGTCGCGTGCTCGTGCCACGACTTGAGATTCAAAACGGGTTGGCGCAGCGACAAGCGCGCCGACCA
The DNA here is from genome assembly GCA_003235365.1 of Deltaproteobacteria bacterium. Classification (GTDB taxonomy): domain Bacteria; phylum Myxococcota_A; class Polyangia; order Polyangiales; family Polyangiaceae; genus SZUA-265. Next base: position 41,921 of record QJWJ01000519.1, on the reverse strand, counting down.
AATCGCGGAAGGGTCGGGAATGTCGACGTTGGTCTGAATGCCGTTCGAAGTGACGTTGAAACCGCGACCGAACAACAAGTGTTGCGTCACGCTCCCAGTGGCGGTCAGCGTTGGGTAGAACGTCGTCAGTGCCAGACGAGCCTGCGCCGAAGCACGGTCGACCTGAGCCAGCGCCGAGGCGCGCGAAGTCGAGCGTGCACGCACCAGCAGCAGCGCCTGCTGCCACGACGTCAAAACGGAACCGGGCGGGGGTAACGGCGCCAACATCGGGTCGTCGACTTCGGGCAGCAAGACGGGGTTCTGATCGGCTGCTGCAACGTCAGCGGGCACTGCGGCGGTCGCCGAGGCGGCGGGTTGGGCCGGCGCGGGCGGGGCGGGTGCCTGGGTAACGGTCGGTGCAGCGGCAGGAGCCGGCGCCACGGCGGGTTGGGCCCAGGCTGCGGCCGTCCAGGCCATGATGGCAAGTGCGGCGATCAGCTTGGGGCTTGCCGGCCCGCCGCGAAACGAGGCAAAGTTGCGGTAGGTGTCGGTTCCCAGCATTGGCGTGCCCGATTCGATAGCTTCCGGGCCCTAGGTTGCAACCCCAAAACTCGAACAAAACGACGCCTGCCCGCCGCCTTGCACCATCCCTGGGCCAGCAGCCCCGGCAGAAACCGACACCCGGCAACCACGATCTGTGAGCGCCACGACCCGAACGCGCCGGTGCAACGCGGACGCCGCCAAACGGGCAAGCACGATTGGCGGGCGTTTTCCAGAGTTCGCCAATCGCGAACGCTCACTCAGGGCCGGGCCAGCGCTTTGGACCAGTCGTCGATGTGCATCTGCGCGCTCGACGGCCCGACGCACCGCTCGAGCAACCGACGCGCGCGCTCCGGAGCGCCGGACAAGGTCAACGCGTGCGCGAGGGATGCGACGATCTCCGCATCATCGGGCAGGCTCTGATGCGCGACCTCGAGCCAGCGGATACCCGCGTCGAGGGCGCCAAACTTGACGATCAACAGGTGCCCGAGATTGTGAGCACACACCGGCTCGAAGGGGTCAATCCACAACGCGCGAACGTAAGCCGCACGCGCTGCCCGGTAATGCCCCATGATCGTCAAGGCCAAGCCGCGGGCGGTCAAAGCGCGGCGAGTCAGCTCACGGTTCGTACTGACGTCCAGGACGCCACGCAGCAACACCAATGCCTCCCAGGCGCTACGCGGGTCGGCGAGCAGCAGCTGCTCTGCCAAACGCAACCGTGCCAGGGCCCCCGACGTCGTCGCTCCGTCCGTCGCCTTGACCAACGGTCTCAGCATACGCACCAACTCGGCACTGGGCAGGTCGTTGCGCAAGCCCCATTCGAGGCTGCGTTCGAGTCGACCGACGTCCAGGCTTTGCGTCACCCATTATCAGTAGCTGGCGCGCGGGGCGTGCGCAATCCCATCCGACTTCATCCGCTACCGCAAACTGCAGTTTGTCGTCGATGCGAGCGCACCGAGCGAGAATCGACATGCAACGACTTGACTGTTCGGGTTGGCACGGAGCGTGAAAGCAAACCCCAGCCGAGGTGCGTTGCACTCATCGTGCCGACGCGGACGGCAAGCGCTCAGCGGTCGTTCGATTGGATCTCAATCGCGAGGACGGGCAGCCTCGACCAATGCTTCTCGACCGCAGATGCTCGTCCCGTTGAGCTTGTCGATCACTGCTTGCTGCACTTCGGGTTTGACTTCCACGTAGCTGTGCCGTTGCTTGACGAGGATGCGCCCGCGTTCGTTCGCTGCGACGCCAGCCTCTTCGAGAGCGAGCTGCAGATCCTTGGCGTTGGCCCCATCCCGTTTGCCGACGCCCACGTACAAGTTGACGTAGCCGGACGTGGGGGCCACGTCGCGCTCGTCCGCGGCGCCGTCGGCGGAGGAGCGCTCTGCCGACGTGCGACTCGAAGGGGCAACCTCTGCAGGAGCAGCCCCGTCTGCTGGTTGCGGGTCTGCGGGCGGCACATCGACGTCGACCGTCGGAGCGTCGCTGACTTCGTAGCGAAAGCCTGCTTCACCACGCCCGTGGCGGGAGCGCACTCGCGGTCCTTCGCCGCTGCGCCGGACACTCGGGCGGGTGGTGGTGTCCGACGCGCTCGACTTGCTGCGCTCGGCTCCGTCTTTGAGACGAGTCGCCGTCCCGACGGGGCGGGCCGTCGGCGCATCACCACGCGGTTTACGTTCGCGACGCTGCTGAGCGGCCGCGTCGATCGCTTGCTCTTCGGCGCCGAGCACGTGGCGCAACAGACCCGCGATGATCGTTTCCGCCGAATCGCTGGCGAGCAGGCGACGCGCGGTCTGGTAGTAGGTGTCCTTTGCCGTCGCTCCACCGAAGCGGAGCAAGAGCGAGGCGACCACGTCTGCCTGTTGGCGAGTCTCGAGTTCTTGCCGCGTGGGCAAGTGACGCTCTTGGGGCTGGATCTTGTACTTGAGCCGTAGGTAGTACAAATCGCCGATTTCCGTAGGGCTGATCAGCGATATTGCGGTGCCCATCTTGCCGGCGCGACCCGTTCGCCCGGTGCGATGAACGTACTGCTCGGACGCGTCGGGAAAATCGAAATTGACCACGTGCGTGAGGTGCGAGATGTCGATGCCGCGGGCGGCCACGTCGGTACAAACCAGAAAGCGCAGACGGCTCTCGCGAGTCGCACGCATCACCTGCTCGCGCTCGGCCTGAGACAGGTCGGCGTTGAGCCAATCGGCACTGAAACCCCTGGCCTTGAGGTACGCGGCGACGCGCTTGGTCTCGTCGCGCGTGTTGCAGAAGACGATCGCGCTCTCGGGGTTTTCGACCTCGATGATCTGCAACAGCTCGCCCAGTCGATCGCCGTGGCTGAGGTAGACGAAGTGTTGGATTTCGAGCGCGCCGATGTGATCGCCGCTGAGGGTGATGAACTGCGGATCTTTCAGGCGCGTCTCTGCGATGCGCGTGACCTCTTTCGGCACGGTCGCGCTGAACAACAGCGTTTGGTGTCCCTTCGGCAGTTGCGACCAGATGTCGGTAATCTGCGGCAGAAAGCCCATCGACAACATCTCGTCGCACTCGTCGAGCACGAACGTGCGCAGCCCGCTGACGTCGAGGGTCTTGCGTTTGAGGTGGTCGAGCACGCGCCCGGGCGTGCCGACGACGATGTGCGCCCCCTGCTCGAGCTCCTCGAATTGCTTCGTGATTGACGCACCGCCGTACACACTCGCCACCCGCAGATCTGCGTACTTGGCCAGCGCTTCGACTTCTCGCGTAACCTGCAAGGCCAACTCGCGGGTGGGGCAGAGGATCAACGCTTGGACCACCAGCTTGTCAGGGCGAACCCGCGAGCTGACCAACGGCAAGGAGAACGCCGCCGTCTTTCCGGTTCCGGTCCGAGCCTGGACGACCAGGTCTTGACCAGCGCAGGCGGGGCCAAACGCCGCTGCCTGCACCGGTGTCGGCTCCGTGTAGCCGTGTTCGGCAACGGCTCGCGCGACGGGCTCACTGAGGGACAGTTCGCTGAACGTGATTTTCTTGGGTTCGGAGTCAGACATCAACCGGCGCGGAGCTTAGTGTTCGGGCCCGTTGCCGGCTAGTCTCGTCGATCCTCGATTTCACCAATCCCGGCCCGCGCACGTTCGGCCTCCTTCAGGGCCCGCTCACGGGCCCGAAAAAGCTCCCGCGCCCCGAAACGCACCCCCTGTTCTTCGGCAAAACGGGCCCGGCCGAGTGCGGCCACCGCGTCTGCCCACTGCGGCTGTCGCCCGCACCAATGCTGAATCGACGACCACTGCTCCCATTCCGGCAGCAACTGACCTCGAAACGCGCTGACGGCCGCCGTCTCGTCGGGCTGTTCAACGGCCGACTGGCGGGCTCGTTCCAGCGATCGCGACAGGTCCGTCATCGCTGCCGGACAGTCGGGACTGGCATCGGCGACCTTCGGAGCAAAGACCTGGATCAGGATCTGGATGGAGAACGCCGCCGTGATGCCGCCCACCAACAACCCGAACACCAAGTACCCAAAGCCGCGCCCTCGGGGCGGCGGGGTGGATCTGCGGCGCGCGTCGGGCATGCCCGTGCCTGTAGTCGGAGCGCGCAGCGCCGTCAAACCTCGCCCGCATCCGCAGGCCGCCCAATGGGCGCCGCAGTGCGGCTTCGTCTTGTCGCACGGGCGCCAGATCGGCGATAGTCCGCCGCCCCGCTCATCGTCATGGAATTGAATTTCGAAGCCGCCGTGCAGTCCCTCACCCGATCTGCCGAGCCCGCGTCCAACCATCGTCTCAACGCTCGGCTCGCTGACGTCCAGGCACTGCTCGGCCAGGACATGGCGTGGATCGAACAGGCACTGGGTGACGCGGCCGCGGACGGCACGGCGCCGGGCACCGACGCCGCGCTGCACCTGCTCGCCCTGGGCGGAAAGCGTGTACGGCCGACGGCGGTGTTGCTCGCCGCAGCGTGTTTCGGCGCCGTCCCCACCGCTGCCCGCGAGGTAGCGGTCGTCGTGGAACTCATCCACAGTGCCACGTTGCTCCACGACGACGTCGTCGACGATGGGGACGAGCGACGGGGCGCGGCGACGTCGCGACGGGTGTGGGGTAACGCCGTCAGCGTGCTGGCCGGTGACGCCCTGTTGGTCCAGGCGCTGCAACGCACCTTCGAACACGCCCCCGAACTGATGGCGGACTTGTTGGCAACCCTGTCCCAGCTGGTTTCCGGGGAAATCGTTCAGTTGCGCGGGCGGCGCGAGCTCGACTTGAGCGAAACCACCTATCAGCGGATCTTGCGCGACAAGACGGCATCGTTGTTCCGCTTCGCCACGCGCAGCGGCGCGCGACTCGGCGGCGCCACGGACGGCGCCTGCCAGGCCCTGGGCGAATTCGGCGAGCGCCTCGGCATCGCGTTTCAGCTCGTGGACGACGCCATCGACTACATCGGTGAAGGCACTGGCAAGACGCTGTGTGCCGACCTGCTCGAGGGCAAGGTCACGTTGCCGCTGGTGCTCGCCACCGAGCAGAATCCGGGGTTGCTGCAAACGGTCGAACGAATCCGAGCCGGAGACCACGACCAAGTCGTCCCGTTGCGCGCCGCGGTCATCGCCAGCGGCGCGTGCGCGACCGTCCGCGACCGAGCGCGCCGCGAAACCCAACTCGCCGTCGCGGCGCTCGACGCCATCGACGAGTGCCCGGCGCGGTCCGTGCTGCGAGCCGTTGCACGCCAGTTGGTCGACCGCGACCGCTGAGCCACCGACAGCTCGAGGCTCGAACAGCCCAGCCCAGATCCAGTCTGCCGAGCGGCCCAATCTGCCGAACGGAGTCGGTTTGTCGAGCCTGTCAGGACTGCGCGTCGGGAAAGAACGCCGCTTCGAGTTCTCGCTGCAAAGCGCCCGTCAGTTCGGCGATCACGACATCGACGGTGGGGCTGAGCCGCTCGACGTTGCGCTGGTAGACGAAGAGCCGAGCTCGCGCCGCGTTTTGGTTGTTAGCCGCGTCGTCGGAAGGCTCGAGAGCCTCGCCGGGGTTGGTCAGTGCGTCGAGCAGCAAGAGCGCGCGGGGATCGACGCCTTCGACCACCACTTCGACCCCGGGCAAGTCTGCGACGAACACTTCGTTCGGCGCGATGACCCCGCGCAGTTGGTCAGGTAGGGCGGCCACCGCACGTTCGACGACCTCGCGAAACGTGTCGTAACCGAGTGCCCACGCGCTGCGCGGCGCTTCGGCGTCGAGGCGCAACGACTTGAGGAACGCCTCCATCGCGCCCTCGGGGTCGTCCTGCTCGTCACGCAGCAGACCCAGGTAGTAGAACGCCTCCGCGCTGGCGCCGGCGTTGGCCGTGGCCTCTTCGATCAACGGTCTGGCGCGGCTCAAGTCGCCGACTTCGTACAGGGCTCGGCCGACCAGAAACGCGTGGCCAGGGTTCTCGAAAGGCCCGTTGGGGAAGCGGGTGCACAATGCCTTGGCCTGCTCGGTTTGATTGGTACCGATCAACGTGTCGAACTTGAGCAACAAAGCGTCCACGCGTTCGTCGTCGGTCTCCGCGAGTTCCAACGCGTCGTCACACAACCGGGCCGCTTCTTCGAGCTCTCCCAACGGATGAATCAGGACTTCGGCGGCGTTGAGAATCGCCTCGAGGTACGTGTCGTCCAGCGCGATGGCCTGCTGGTAGTGTTCGATCGCCTCTTCGAAGTCACCGTGCAGCGCCGCGACGTAGCCGAGCAGGTTGTAGACCTCGGGAGCTTCCTTGTCCAACTCGAGGGCTCGACGCGCCGAGACCTCTGCGCCACGCGTATCACCGCGTTGAATGAGGTCCCAACCGCGGTCGAGGTGCGCTGAAAACTGATCCATCTCAATTGGGTACATCCACCGCGGGCCCCCCCAAGTCAAGCGGCCACGATGACCGAACGCAAACCGCGCCGAAAGCAACCGCTTTCCTTGCGCCCGTGGTTCGGAACGGAAACGGTACCAGGCGATTGCCGACCGTTGCCGAACGCCGCATCACTCGTGCACCAAGACGCGACTGCCCGGACGCTCTGCGGTCGCCCACGCCCCCGCCCATCCGTCGGCGATCGTCGGGCTCGAATGAAAGAAGATGTATTTGGCGTCGAGCGGCGCCAGATTGACGCAGCCGTGGCTCATGCGCACGCCGTAGTTGCGGTGCCAGAACGCGCCGTGCAGCGCGTACGAACCCTCGAAGTACATCACGTAGGGCACGCCTTCGATGCTGTAGGGCAGGTCGCCGGCCGCCGTGCCGTCGCCGTCCATGGTCGCGGTGACGTGCTTTTCCCGGATGCGAAACTCCCCGACGGGTGTGCGGTGGTCTTTGTCCTTGTCGGTGTGTTCCTTGCCACTGGAAATGAGCGATGCGTAGATCGGGCGCGCGCCCTCGAACAACACCACGGTTTGTGTGGAAAGGTTTACATCGATCCAACGTTCCAGGACCGCCACGTCGTCCGGGACGGGCCCGGGCTTGGTGATACGCAGGTCGCGCTTGCGTACCCAGAAGCCATCGGCGGACTCGACGAAGGTCGTCTTGCCGACGGTCTGCTCCTTGCCCGTCAAGTTGATCGCCTCGAAGTGCTTGACGCTGCCGGACGGCTTGAACTTGCCACCGTCGTCCAGCTCGTAGCGCGGCTTCTTGTCCTTCCAGCCATATACCCAGCCGATCGGCAACCGCCAGGTCTCGTCGAGTTCCACCCCCTTGAAATCGGAACCGCGCGTGACGACGAAGCGATCGGCGGGTGCGATGTCGCCCTTGGTCGAGCGGTACCAGCGCCGTTTGTCCCAATCGAAGACCTTCTCGACGGCGATGTAGAAACCTTTGACCAAACGCTTGGAGATCACTTCGTCGCCGTCGGCGTTCAGATCGTTCAGTTTGATCCGATGCAGCTCGACGTCGTCCTTTTGCCACCACTCGCGGGAGGCGCCAGCGTCGGCCTCGGCGGTCGGAGTGGGGGAGGCCGGTTGAGTCTTGGCCTCCTGTTCTTCGGCCGCGGCCAACTTCGCTGCAGCTGCTTCACCCAACATGGCGCGTCGGGCCGCACGCAGCGCGGCCATGCGACGTTGTTGGTCTTCACGTGCCTTGCGGGTTGCTTCGTCGACGGGTTCGGCGGGTTTCGGCGCAGGTGCGGCAGGTTTGGGCTCCGCCTTGGCCTCTTCCTTGGTCTCGGCTTCCTTCTTCTTGGCGTCTTCGAACAGGTAGGGCTCGTAGGTTCGAACCTGCTGTTTGGAAGGAACACCGCGGTACAAGGGCGTCCCGTTCTTCGTATTGCGGGCGTAGGTGTACGGCAGAACCGCTTCGAGGTTCGGCTGTTTCGGCGCGTGCCGCACACGCTCGTCCTTCATGTTCGTCGTGCCGTGCTTGCCACACACGTAGCCGCCATCGACGAGCTGGTACCAACCCGACCTGCAGTTGGCCGTCTTGACGGCGTCAGCGTGGACGGCAACCTTCGCGCCCTCCTCCAGGTAACCGATCTTCTGACTCCGCTCGAAGGTCTGATTGGCGTAGATCCCCGTCGAGCTGCGAGTGACCACGAAGAAGGGTCCCGCCCACGGCTCCGGCGGCACCTCGGCGGTAGCCGTGGCGGACACGGTCGCTTCCGGGTGTAGCGCCTCGGGCGGTACCGGTACCGGAGCTTCGGCCGGCAGATTCGACGGTTGCAGCGAGGAGGCTGGGTTTTGCGTATCCTTCGGTGTTTCGGAGTCGCACGCGGCAATCAGGGCGACGAACAGGCAACTTGGAAGTAGGGAATGTCGGAAGGCTTTCATCGCAAGGACGGAAATCTCGGGAGGCGTTCGTGCGTCTGGTTTAGCGAGCGCGCTGCGGCCCGCCTAATTTGTAGGTGGGATGAACCGTTGGCTTCAATAACCAGCGGAATTCACCACCGCCAGTGTGCAGAATTGGAAGATCGGGTTCCGGCGACGAGAAGCGAAACTGATGCCAAGCGACAAATTCACGATTTCGGTGACTTGAGTGCCTGAACTCGACAAAGGTGTGGAAACTCCCGGTGGTTTCCGTGTCACCACGGACACACTTCGGCGGCGGCTCGGGTGGTTGATTGCCCTGTCCGTGCTCCTGCATACCATTCTCACGCCCCTGGCCGGCTGGCTTGGGCTGGCGTCCTCCTGGCTGAGCGAGCCAGAGGAGCCACCGCCACCCCTCGAAGAGCTCGAGGGCATCCCCGTCGAGCTGTGGGAGCAAGAAGAGCAGGCACCGCCCGCGACCGAGCCCGCCCAGCTGCCCAGCGAAGACCCGGTCGATGTGATCGAGGAATTGATCGCCGTTCCCGAAGCAGCACTGCCGAAGCCCGCACCGCCAAAGTCTCCGAAGCCTGAGCCAGAGCAGGAACCGGAACCGAAACCCACGACGCAGCCCAGCGCCACGGCGCCTGCACCGACGTCCGCACCGGCGCCCAGCGCTTCGGCCAACCCCGCCTCGAGCGATCACCCCCCGGGCGATGCCGGCGCAGCGCAAACCTCTGTCGAGTCGGATGCCGGCTCCAAATCGAAGAAGGGGTCACCGAAACGAACGAGCATCGAAAGCCCGGTCGCGCTGGTTGGGCCGACGGCGGATCTGGTCAAATCAAACGCCAAGTTGCAGCTCGTCTTGTACGCCGATCGCATCCGCGAGCATGCCCTGGGTGAACGCATTGCGCGGCTGCTGCCGACGCTCCCACAATGGAACGACTTCTTCGAAGGCGGTACCATCAACCCGATCCGCGACTTCGATCGGTTCTTCGTCGCAGGCCCGAGCTTCTACTATTCCGATCAGCTGTTCATCGCGCTGCAATACAACACGGCGCGCCGAAACGTCCATCGCGCCATCGACAACTTGGTCAAACGGGGCGGGCGCTGGCTCGCCGATGCTCCGGTGCCCGCCGCTCTGGCCGTCGCCGATCGCGCCGAGCGATTGTTCGTGATGCCCCCGAGCAAGATGGTGTTCGTCGCGCCGCCGGCCCTGCGCAATCAGGTATTCAAGCTCGGCGGCACGAACCTGCCCAACGGTCGCGGAGACGAAGCACTGGTCGCAACCATCAAGAACCCCAAGAAGTCTCTGTATTTTCTACGGGTGAACATCCCCGAGTCGATCAGCGACGTGCGCATCCGAGTCACGCCGTTGCCCAAGGGCGCGGTGGGCCTCGAACTGACTGCCAAAGCGCCAGACGCAGCGACGGCCCAATCGACCTCTCGGCGTATCGAGGGTGAACTCAATGCCCAACTCGAGCTGCTGTCTGGGGTCTCGGACCTGTTGGGGCGGTTCGGATTCGGCGCATTGACCCGCGGCATGGCGATGCCACGAGTGCGGTTGCGTCCGAACGGCAACCTGATCACCAGCTCCGTGAAGCTCGATGCGGCACAGGTGAACTTCATTCTCGACCGTGTCGAGAACCTGCTCGTGGCCCGCGCCCAACGGAGCAACGCTCGCGCCACTGCGGGCGCCCCGTCCGCCGGCAACACGCCGCGGCTGCCCAGCAGCTCGAACGCGCCACCCCGGCCGGTGACCTCGCCGAAACCGACCCCCAGCGCAGGCACCAAACGCTGACCACGCGCCCTTGGTGCCCGTGTCGACTCGTGGTGGGCAGAAGGTCGGGCGGAGAGCGCGCCGGAGAACCGTTATGGGCTCGGCTCGGCCTTCAGCGAGTCAGAGCCGACAAGGCGCTGAGCTTGCGCAACCACGCGTCGGCGTCGGCGCTGGGGACTCGATCGAGCACCAGTGGGCGGCCGCGTTGCGGCACGATCAACACGCTCGTCTTGCCGGTGCGGTAGCGCGCCAACGAACTGAGCACGAAGTCCAACACCAACCCCGCCAGGATGATCAGCAGCCCCGACGTCAGTAGCGACGGCGAGCCCCCAGCAACGCGCACCGAGTCGACGACCAGCCCCATGCCCACCAGAGTGCCGACGCACAGCGACAGCAGCCCGAAGTAGATCCCCATCCCGACGAAGCGGGTCTCGCGAGTCAGCTGGGTCAGCGACTGCAGGGGTAGGGTGGTGCGTCGCTCCGAGAACTCGCGACCGAGCAGACGGCGACGTTGGATCAAGGTCACGCACTGCCGTTCGACCCGCAGCTCTCCGACGCGCCGGGCGCCGAGCAGGTACCGCGCCGTCAGCCGCGCCAGGCCGCGCAACAACAACCAGCCAGTGACCGCTCCGAGCGCCGTGCTCCAAGCCGCCGGACGACGCCGACCGACCTCGCCACTCAAAGCTCCCGTGATCTGTCCATTCTCGAGCACTTGGCGGACGGCGGGGACGGCGCTGGCCCGACACAGCGCATCTTTGAATGCCACCGCAGCGGGGCTCGTCGCGCCCACGACCGCCAGGGCAATTCCGAGTTGAACGGTCGCGCTGGCTGCGGGCACCTGAGCCGTCGCCTCCTGCCACAATTGCTCGGCGGACGCCGACTCGAGGCAATCGTCGAGCAGCGTCCACGGATTGCACGGCGTGGCGCCCGCCAGCCACACCAACTGGCTCACGAGCGTCGCCGCGCCGCCGAGTGGCCAGCTGCGAGCAACGTGCAGGGCGACGGCCGCGTCGAGCAGCAACCAGTGCGTCGGACTCGTCGCACCCTCGTCGAGCACCTCGACCAGATTGCCGAACTCCGTCTGGGCTTCGGCCCGAGCGATGGGTTCGAGGGGCTGTTCTCCCAGTTCGATCACCTGGGGTCCACTGAGCACCTCGGGCCGCTGCTGGACGGCCGCGGCAAGCACGACCTGCCCGGCACGAGCACACAGCGCCTGCGACTTCGGGTGGGCGCACAACGCTGCCAGCACGGCATGCGGCGAAGGAGTACTCACGCCTCGGCTGGTAGCGAAAGCGACGGCCTTTGGCCACTTTCATCGGAAGCTCGGCCGTGGCGCGCCCCGCTCCAACGAACGGCGGGCCGGCAGCACTGCTTCTCGTGCCCCGTGTGAGCAGCACATCCGACCACCGTGGCTGGACGCCGCGCGTCACGAGATTGTTGGCCCGCCGCCCCCAGCGCGGTTAACCGACGAGCGACAGCCGTTCGTCGAGCGAACGGTGGACGGAGAAAACGTGGAAAAACCAACCCGAGAACAGGTGGAGCGCGAGCTGAGGCAATTGCTGGCGGAGCTGTTGCGCGAGCATCGACGCGGCGCCGACGGTGCCAAGCTCGCTCGAGCCCACGGTTACCTCGACGGCTACATGCGCAGCCTCGTCGATGCAGGGACGTTGACCCAACGCCAACTGCTGAGCATCGTGCGCGAACAGCGCAGCTACGTCGATGGGCCAGCGACCGCAGCGTTCACCGAGCTCGACGTCGAAGCGGCGTGAGCCACGACGACTGACACGCGCAGCGCGGGCCGGCGGACTCGCGACCCAGCTCGACCCACCGCGACTCAGCGCGACGCCGCCGGCGGCGTGCTGCCACCGAATCCGCGATCTTCTGCGAGCAGACGCTCAGCCCGCCAGGCCGCCCGCGAGCGACGACACAACTCGGCCAGATAGATTCCGGCGAGGCTCTGCTCGGCGTGGTCGATGGAGTCGTTTTCCAGCACGTAGTCGAACAGCCCGTAGTGCGCGATCTCCTCGCGGGCGTTCTTGAAGCGCAGCTGCACGGTCGCCTCGTCCTCGCTGGCGCGCCCCCTCAAGCGTTGTTCGAGCACGGCCATGCTCGGCGGCAGGATGAACACCCCGACCGCGTCCGGGCGCGCCGCTTTGATCTGTCGCGCGCCCTGGTAGTCCACGTCGAACAGCAGGCACGGGCAATCGGCGGAAGCCTCGATCTCGGCACAGCTGGTGCCGTACAGGTTGTCGTGAACCGGGGCCCACTCGAGAAACGCGCCGCGCTCGATCAGCCCGCGGAACTCGGTGTGACTGACGAAGTGATACTCTCGCCCGTCGACCTCGTTGGCGCGGGGCCGACGCGTCGTGTGCGAGACACTGAAGCGGATCTGGGGGAAGCGCTGCCGCAATCGCGATGTCAGGGTGGTCTTTCCCGCGCCGGACGGGGACGACACGATGAGCAGCAGCGGTTCGGATTGATTCATTGAACTGGATGAATGCCTATTCGATGTTCTGCACTTGTTCGCGCATACGCTCAACCTCGGTCTTCAGTTCGACGACGAGGTGAGCCAGGGCAGCGTCCTGACACTTCGACCCGATAGTATTCGCTTCCCGCCCGACTTCTTGTAGCAGAAAGTCCAAGCGACGTCCGATGGGCGCAGCCTCAGCGCACAGCGCCGCAAACTGATCGAAGTGGCTCTCGAGACGGGCCAGCTCCTCGCACAGATCCGCACGCTCTGCGAGCAATACGACCTCTGCCTCCAAGCGCGCCGGCTCGACACTGATGGGCCGTTCTCGCAGCACGCGCTCCAGTCGCTCTTCGACGCGTTTGCGAAAAGCGGCGGCCAACGCAGGCGCGTTCGAAGCAATCTGATCGCGCAGGCCGCGAGCGCGCTGAAGCAAACCGAGCAGATCTGCCTCCAGCGCCGCCCCTTCGACGCGCCGCATTTCGTTGAGCCCTTCGACGGCGACGTCGAGAGCCGTATCGAGCGCCGTGCGCACTTCGGCGACGTCCAGTTTGGCTTGCTGGTTGAGCAGATCCGGCAAGCTGGCCAAGAGCGAAAGCGGGATTTCGGCACCGGGTGCGACATCGTCCCTGAGCTGGGACAATGCGGCGTAGGCCAAACGAGCCCGCTCGACGTCGAAGCTCGGCGCGGCGAGAGCGGGCCCCTCGAGCCGCGCGCTGATGTCGTAGCGCCCGCGATTGAGCAGGTCGCGGCAGCGCTGCTCGACGTAGAAAGTGTGGTCGGCGATTTCCGCCGGTAGCCGTACGCGAGTCTCCAAGAAGCGGTGGTTGAGCGACCGAACCTCGACGCACACGCGACCGCCGCCCAAGGCGGCGTCGCCGGAACCGAAGCCCGTCATGCTGCGCATCACCGCGCCCTTGGGAGTGCGCCAGAAACTGCGAGCCGAGCGCCGCTTCGGGACCACGCGATCACCGCCACGTACGGCCCGCCCACGGCGGCGGGGCCAACCTCGGGCGCAGGGGGGTGACCAGGCGTCCGACTCACCCGCTCACAACCCTTTTCTGCGCCGCACGTCCTCGAGAATGCGTTGGTACTCCACTTCCCACAGCGCGGTGCCTTCTTGGACGTGTTTGAGCTGGTCGCGCACTTGTGCGTCGACCGAACCTTCGACGCTCTCGAGGCTGCGCAGCGGCTCGCGCAACAGGCGTCGCAAGCGATGGTCGGGGGCGTAGATCTCGTCGACGTTGTGCGAGTGCATCAGGAACTCGATCAACTGGTCGATGACGTAATCCATCCCTTCATCGCCGAGCTTGAGTTTGCGCTGTTCGGCGAGCTGGCGTTTGACCTGACCGAGCTGGCTCGCGGGCAACCCGCGCCGTGCGATCAGGTCTTTGGCCTTGTCGGTGACTTCCTGCTCTTCGCGGATGTACTGGTTGAGAACCGCTTGCAGGTCCTGCTCGACTTCGACCGGATTCTCGGTCTCGATGTCCTGGTGCTCGACCAGCCGCCGCAGCATCTCCGAGGCAATCTGCGGCACACGGGACTTCGGGATTCTCATGGCGGCAGAAGTACTCCGTCAGACGCGTTTCGGCCAGCTAAAATGCCCAGCAACAGGGCGTTTGCTGCTGCACCAGTCCAGCAGATTCCGCGGAGCACCTCAGCTACCCGGCTCGCGCGGATCCTTCGGGGCACGAGCCCCCAATCGGAGTCGACGAAAAACTGAATCCCTCTGACGGTCTTTGTAGGCGCGATGATTGGCCGCACCGGTCTCGTTGGCTGCCTCGGTCTCGGCGTCGATCAGTTGGATTTCACACAACATGTAAACGACGCGCCCGAGGTCGGAAGACCCCGGTGGAGCAGACTCCAGCACGTCGGCAGGAACGCGCACCGGCACGTCGGAGATGAACTGGATGGTTCGATACTCGGGGTCGCTGAAACGGTTCTCACCCGGCAGCAGTTCGTCGTCCTGGTCCGCCTGCAGCTGCGTCTTCAACTCCCTCAAGTGGTCGTTGGCATCGCAGTACTCTTCGAAGGCGAACATCGTGTTGGTGCTTTGCTTCGGCACCACGTAGTTGAACGGAAACAGCCGCTCGGACAGATAGACCATGATCGGCAGGATGTCGTCGCGGTGCCGAGTGACGATCCGAAAGCGCAATTTGTCGTAGATCGCGATCGCGGTCGACTCGGGCTTGCTCAACAGCTTCGTATAGGTCGAGTCGAGGTTCTTGCGACCGCCGACGAACTCCGTGATCGGAAACCCCTGGCTGAGCATCATGCCCACCACGCGATAGACCTTCTCCTCGACCAGATGGAACAGGTCGCGGTCACTGACCGGCAACCGAAACAACAGCTCGCGCCCCGCCAGATGGTTGATGATCTGCATCGCTTTGAGGATCGTGCAGGCGCACTGCTGACGGTGACCCGCCCCCGACGCCAACAGGATCAGCTCGGTGAGATCCGCGTCGCGAACCGGCTTCGGAATCGCGAAGTTGAAGTTGCGCTGCAGGTACTTGATCGCCTGATCGCGCACCCCGCGGAGGTAAACGACGTCCGTTTCTGAGGTCGGATCGAGTTCGTGATTGCGAATGAACGCGTCGACTTGCGTCTCGTCTTGAAGGTTGAGGCGGTGCCAATCGATGACCGACCCCCCACGCAGTAGCAAGCGTACGCTCTCGAGGTCGTGTAGAGAGAACTCCGATAGCCGCTTGAGACGGGGAGCGTCCGGTTCGACTGGATTGGTCACGGAAATACCTCAGCCGTCCACTGTCGATGCGAGCATCGAGGAGTCGAGCCTCACCCCTTCCCGGTGACGCTGCGCCGTCGGCGATGCAGTCCCGACTCGTCTCGCTCAGATGCTCGGAGGCCTCAAATGCCGGGATGGGTGGTACTGGCGTCGCCTGCCGGGGGACGGCGCAGCGACAGGGTACCGAAGAAGATCCCGAACGTCAGCCCGAGGACCATCATCTGCGCTCCATACTCTCCGTTGGCGAGAAGCAGGGTCATGGGAATGATTGCTGCCAGGTACCAAGGGTTGAACTTCATTCAGGTGAGCTCCGAGACGAGGGCCACTGACCGTGGCTAGTGATCTGATGTGGGATATGCTGCCACACGCTTTTCAGAGAGGGCAACTTGGTTACCGCCGCTTACGGCCGCTATCAAGAGTCTTTGAGTCGAATGGTGGGACACGCTCCCGCGTTTCGGGATGCCGACCTGCAAGCTCATTGCTCCATAAAACTCATTAAAAACGGTATTTTGCATCCATTATTTAAACCCAGCACTCAGCGTTGGTCTCTCACAAAAAACGCACGCCGGCCGTGCGATCTTCCTTCGGAAACAATCGGAATCGAGATCCCGTCCGAACGCATCACGGCGTGTCGGAGCGGATGGCACGTTGCAGCTCAGCAGCCACCGAGACGCGCACTTCGTCACCATCCATGAGCAGTTGGCGCGATGACACCACATCGCCCTGATCGGTATGCAAGTGCAGTTCGCAGTGGACGTGCGGGTCCCCGATCAACACCCGATGCACGACGACGAGTGGCGTAGTCTGAGAGAAACTCCAGCTGGCCCCCGAGGATTCTCCGGCCTCACTGGTGCACGCGACGTCCAAGCTGCGCAATGCCGACGCCCCCTTCAAGTCGAACACCAACCGCCGCTCCGATGGGGCACCCCGCCACACGACGACCAGCACCAGCGCCGCAGCGACCAATACCCAGCGAGCCCACTGGCGCTTCGGCATCAGCTCGGACGTGCCCGCCATCAGCGGCCAGGGGCAGCTGCGCCCGTACCGTGCGCGCCAGCTCCGCGGGTTGCATTGCCGCCCGTCGAGCCGCCACCGGTCACTGCTGGGTCGGCGACGGTTGGACGGGTGGATGCGGGGCCGGCCGATGCAGCGGTGGTCGGTGCGGGACCGCCTGCCGACGGGTTGGTCGTGGCGCTCCCCGACGCGGGTTGGACACTGCCCGAACCAGTCGCAGCCGCCTCAGCCTGCTTGCGCCGGCGCTCGGGATCGAAGAGCCGAACCAAGCTGACCAAGTTGCGAGCGACCGTCTCCGGCAGGGCAAACCCGGGCATCTTGTTCTTGCCCTTCTGGATGGACTCGTAGAGCTGCTCGTCGGTGACGCTGTTTTGCCACTCGGTATCCGACAGATCGCGCGGTTTGAACATCGCCGCTTGGGGGCCATCACCACGCCCGATCGAGCCGTGACAGGTCATGCACTGGGCTCGCCAAGTCGCGATCGACACTTCGTCGAGGCCGGGGAGATGGTCCGTCTCTTCGCCCGTGCTCTGGCGGGGTCTTTTGGCGTCGTTGGTCGCTTGGCCCGCGCCGGTGTTGTGGTGATCGCTGGGTTGCCAGGTGCGAACGTCGCTGGGAGCGGATTGGCAGGCCGAGAGCAGAACTAGGAGCGGCCAGGCGAATCGGTCGGGGCGCATCGTGGCGCTCAATACCACGCACCCAGCGGCTTGCGCCTGGTTTTGGGGAGCTGCGGAGCGGAGCACCGGGGCCGGGGCCGGCCTCGTGCCGGAACTGCCCGTCCACGCCGCACCGGGATGCCGGTCACGGCAACGCGGCAGACCGTGGTCGCTTTCCGTCCCCGAGACGACGTCGTGTCGGCTTGGCACGGCCGCACCGTCGCGGCTCGGTTGCTGCCGAATGGGCGGCCTCGCCCAGCGGGTCGTCCGCGAGCGCGGCTTTGGACTGGAGCACACGGCCCCGGAACGCTAAAGCTCTCCGATCGTGCCCCCCGAGTTCGTCCACCTGCACGTCCACACCCAGTACTCCTTCCTGGTCAGTACGGTAAAGGTGGGTGACCTGGCTTCGTCGGTGAAGAGTCGCGGCATGCGCGCGGCGGCGATCACCGACGCGGCCAACATGTTCGGCGCGATCCGACACTACAAGAAGTGTCGCGGCGCGGGCATCACGCCGATCTTGGGTTGCGAAGTGAACGTCGCTCGTCCGGGCGACGGCAAGATGACCGACCACTTGGTGCTGCTGGCTGCGACCAACGAGGGCTACAAGAACCTCGTCCGCATCGTTTCGGCAGGGCATTCACACCCGGCGTCCGAGATGTCGCCCAGCACCACCTGGGAGCAATTGGCCGACTACACCAAGGGCCTCGTCGCACTGACCGGGTGCATGGGTGGCGTCGTCGCTCAACAGGTGATGGAGCAGGGGGTGGAGCGCGGCGAGGCGCTGCTCGGCCGCATGAAGGAGATCTTCGACCCGGGGCATCTGTTCGTCGAGCTGCAAAACCACGGTTTGCCCGAGCAGCCCGTCGTCAACGGCATTCTCACCGACTTGTCGCGACGGCTCGAGCTGCCGCGCGTCGCGACCAACGACGTGCACTTCCTCAATCAGCAAGACGGCGAAGCCTATCTGTACCTCGAATGCGTGCGACGCAATCGCCAGTACGCCGCGGAGAAAGAACACCACCACGGTCGCTTCGAGATGTATCTCAAGACGCCCGAGGAAATGGCGGAGCTGTTCGGCGCCGACAGCGAAGAGATGAAAAACACGCTGCTCGTCACCGAGATGTGCAGCGGGGTCGAGTTGGTGCTCGACCAGCCGATGCTGCCGCGCTTTCCGGTCCCCGAAGAGCACACCATCGACAGCTACTTCCGGCACGTCGCCGAAGAGGGACTCAAACAACGCTTCGGGGAGTTCCAAAAAGCGGGGTTCGAGTACGACGCGGACGTCTACGAAGCCCGCCTGGCAACCGAGCTCGACGTGATCTGCGGCATGCAGTACCCGGGCTACTTCTTGATCGTCTGGGACTTCATTCGCGAAGCCAAGGCGCGCGGGATCCCGGTGGGCCCCGGTCGTGGCTCGGGTGCGGGCTCACTGGTGGCGTTCTGCATGGGCATCACGGCGCTCAACCCGCTGCCGTACGATTTGCTGTTCGAGCGCTTTCTCAATCCAGAGCGTATCAGCATGCCCGACTTCGACGTCGACTTCTGCATGTCGCGGCGCGATGCGGTGATCCAGTACGTCGCGGAAAAGTACGGCCAGGAAAGCGTCGGTCAGATCGCGACGTTTCAGAACCTCAAAGCGCGCAGCGTCATCAAGGACGTCGCGCGCACGATGGGCATGGCCGCCAGCGAAGCCCAGCGCATCGCCAGTTTGGTGCCCGACAAGGGGCAGGGCCAAACCTACACCATCGCCGAAGCGCTCGAGGTCGAACCGAAGCTGCGCACGCTCGCCGACAGCGATCCGAACGTCAGCGAGTTGCTCGCCCAGGCGGCCAAGCTCGAAGGGCTCACCCGCCATGCGGGCATGCACGCCGCTGGCGTCGTGATCAGCGACGGCCCCCTGTTCGACCACGTGCCGGTGTTCATGAACGACACGTCGTTCGTGACCCAGTACGACAAGGACGACGTCGAGAGCGCCGGCCTCGTCAAGTTCGACTTCTTGGGTCTGAAGACCCTGACGGTGATCGACATCGCCGAAACGCTCGTCAACGCGCGACCCGACCGCAAGGGTGAACCGTTGATCGTCGGCGAATTGCCGCTCGACGATCTACCAACCTACCAGCTCATTCAAAGCGGTGAGACGACCGGCGTCTTTCAGCTCGAATCGAGCGGCATGCAGAACCTGCTCCGGTCGCTCAAACCCGACTGCTTCGAAGACATCGTCGCCGCCGTGGCGCTGTACCGTCCGGGCCCCCTGGGCACCGGCATGATCGACGACTTCATAGCCGGCAAGCACGGCAAGAAGGAGATCCGCAAGCTGCACCCGCTGGTCGACAGCGTGTTGGCTCCGACTTACGGCGTGCCCGTCTACCAGGAGCAGGTGATGCAGATCGCCCAGCGCTTGGCCGGCTACTCCCTGGGCGGCGCGGATCTGCTCCGCCGCGCCATGGGCAAGAAGAAGGCGGAGGTGATGGCCGAGCAGCAGAAGGTGTTCGTCGAGGGCGCCCTGCGGTTGGGCGTCGAGGAAGAACGCTCGTCAGCCATCTTCAAGGAGATCGAAGGCTTCGCCTCCTACGGCTTCAACAAGAGCCACTCGGCTGCCTATGCGTTGATCACCTATCAAACAGCCTACCTCAAGGCACACTACCCGGCGGAGTTCTTCGCGGCGTTGATGACCGCGGACAAGGACAAGATCGACAAGGTGGTGCGCACCATTGCCGAAGCGCGCTCCTGGGGAGTGAGCGTGTTGTCGCCGGACATCAACCTCAGCGACATCGATTTCACGGTCGTGTACGGCCGCCCCGACGGCAGGGGCGGCCGGCGCGGTGGCAGCAAGCTCAAGGATCGCTACGAGCCGCAGATCCGTTTCGGATTGGGCGCAGTGCGGGGCCTGGGCGTCTCTGCGCTGGAAGCCGTGTTCGAGGCGCGCACCCAGGGGGGGGCGTACAAGGACTTGTTCGACTTCGCCGCGCGCGTCGACGCCCGACGCCTGAACAAGGGTGTGCTCGAGGCGTTGGTTCAATGCGGGGCGCTCGACGAGTCGCTGGTTGAGCGCGGCATCACGCGAGCCCGGGCTTTCGCTGCGGTGGACACCGCCCTCGAACGATCGCGTCAAGCGAGTCGCGATCGAGCGAACGGGCAGACGTCCATGTTCGGACTGTTCGAAGCCAGTGCCCCAGCCAACCAGCAAACCGACGTCTACCCTACGGTCGAGGAGTGGGACCAAATGGAGACTCTGGCGCGTGAAAAGGCAGCCCTGGGCTGTTACGTCTCGGGGCACCCGCTGCATCGCTACGGCACGAAGCTCTCGCGGCTCGGCTCCGTCGACGCCGACAACCTCTCCGCCGCCGAGCCATGGAGCATGGCCACCGTCGGCGGCATCGTGGAAGGCTACCAAGAGAAGATTTTCCGAAACGGCGGAGGCAAAGCAGCGTTCTTCGAGATCGAAGACATGACTGGTCGGGTGAAAGCCAAGCTGCGCGGCGACCGGGTCGAAACCTATGGCCCGATCCTGACGGCGGGCGAACCGGTGCTCGTGACCGGCAAGGTGAGTTTCCCGATCAGCGACGAAGCCAGCGAGGAGCTCGATCCGACGTTGCTGGTCGACGAAGTCGTTCCGCTGAGCGACGCAGTGCGCGCCGCGACTCGGTCGATTCGCGTGAAGTTGGATGTCGGTCAACATGGTGCGAACACCTTCGCCCCACTGCGAGCCCTGCTCGAGAAACACGCCGGACAGTGCCCAGTGGAAGTCGTGCTCGAATTGCCCGGGGGAGCGCAGGCTCAGCTTGCCCTCGACGAACTGCGCGTCGAACCGAGTGACGCGGTGTTGTCGGGCCTCGAGCGCATCTTCGGTGGCTACGTCGCCGAACTGCGCTGACAGCACGGTCCACGCGCCACAACCTCGGGCCCGGCACGCCGCTTGGGCGTGTGTGCCGCGGTCGCATCACGAAGTTGCATGAAAGTCCTCAAGACTGGGCCACTGGCAGCCGGTGCCTGCTAGGATTGGTGGCATGAAGGAAGCGCGGGCAGAGCTCGTACGCATCGATGAGCGAGGACAAGCGCACCCGATCGGACCTGTTGCCAGCCAGCGCATGCGTGCACGAGCCGGTGCATTTCGAATGCTGCCGTCACCGGATCACCTCGTCTTCATGCGCTTCACGGGGGAGGACGGCCGCCGCGACGCCGACGACGGCGCCGTGGCCCGCCTGGCCGGCGAGATCACTCGCCCCGGCGCCATGTGCGAGATCATGGGTTTGCTCGCGCAAACCGGCTGGAAAGGGGAGCTGTGCGTGATGCAGGGAACCGATTCCCGCAGCATCTTCTTCGACCAGGGCAACGTGGTGGGTGTACGCACCAGCGATACCGACGAGCGTCTGGGCACGATCATGTACCGCTTCGGCGCCATCAGCGAAGCGCAGTTTGCGCAGCTGATGGGGGAGCTCAAGGACGGCAAGCGCGTCGGGCGAACTGCCGTCGAGCTCGGCTTCGTCACCCAAGAGCAAGTCTTCTCGTTCTTGCGCAGGCAAGTCGAAGAAGTCGTGCACGCGACCCTCGTTCAATCGGACGGCACGTTCTTCTTCCTCGACGGCTTCGAGGACTCGCGCCTGGTGTCGCGGCAGGTGGTCAGCGCTAACGCGTTGCTGATGGACGCGGTAACGCGCCTGGACGAAATCCGATTCTTCCGCGAGAAGATCCCCTCGGGTGAACACGTTCCGGTGCGCAACGCCGAGCGTCACACCGAGATCCCCGAAGAGTACAAAGAGACGTACGAGGCGGTCGACGGCATCCGCTCGATCCAAGAGCTCGGCCGCGCCACTGGCCGCGGCGAATTCGAAACCACCCGCGACGTGTTCGCGCTGATGCGTACCAGCCACCTGCTGTTGTCTCCGCCGCCACTGTCGGGCGGGTTGCGGGCGATCGTAGCGATCGCCAACGAGGCCCTGTTGCGCATTCACGAGTTCGTGGACGCCGAAGGCAAGGGCAGCGATCTGCGAGCGGGGCTTGCGTCGTTCGCCAGCGGGGCGGGGGTCTACGACATTCTGTTCCGCGGCGCGGGCCCAGAAGAAAGCGGCGTACTCGATGCAGAGCGGGTGGCGGAAAACGTCACGTTGCTGGCGGGAGAGTCGCCCGAAGCGGCCCTACGACAGATGCTTCACGAGTATGTCGGATTTGGGCTGTTCTGCGCGGGTGCGGCACTGGGCCCAGAAAACGAGGCCGACTTGCAGCGCACCGTCGGCCCCGCCGTGTCCCGTTTGCAGCCGCCCGGCTGACCTCTTGCGGCGGTTCGTGCGCGTTCGAGTTGTCGCCCGCGACCCGTTCGAGTAGAGATCCCGCCCCGCGGGTCGATAGCTCAGTCGGTTAGAGCTGTGGATTTTTAATCCATAGGTCCAGGGTTCGAGTCCCTGTCGACCCACCAGATTCAGCACCAACGCCCCAGTCCAAACGGGGACGGCGTCGAACCGAGTCGTGACACCTCTGGCGAAACGGCTCGGTTCGTGCGCGCCTCGAAACTGAGCTGGTTCCGCTGAGAGTACTGGATTTCCGTACGACTAGCGGCTCCACTCGTGCCCCTATCGTGAACTCGGTGAACGAAGGTTTCCGCGCATGAGGCGACGCGCTGCATGCTAGCGTCAACGGTTCAGGAGGCATCGTGAGAGCAACCCTTAGAATCTTCAGCGCTTCGAGTTTGATCCTCGTCGGGCTCTTCCTGTCGGCCTGCGGCAAGGACGAACCCGTTCAGTTGAACGCCCTGCCCGCCACCGACGATGACGAGACCGACGACGCGACGGACGATGTCACCGACGACTCCTCGCCCAGCGGCACGAGCAGCTCCACGGGGCGCCCCGGACAAACTCCGACGCCCACCACGACGCCCGGCGGCAGCTCCGCGATCGGTCGCCCCTGCGCCGCCGACGGCGATTGTGCCCAGGGCCTGCGCTGCATGATGTCGAGCGGCGACGAGTGGCTGAGCGGCGGCCCCGCCAACGGTTACTGCACGGCGGATTGCATCGACGACCCCTTCGTGTGTTCGACGATCGACACCTCGTCGTTCTGCCTGCAGATGGGTGACGAGACCGCCGTATGCATTCAGGGCTGTCTGGCTGGAGGCTTGGGGGTGAAATGCCAAGGGCGCGGAGACGTGGCTTGCGACACGGCCACGTTGACGGACGGGACCGGGTTCTGTCGTCCGATGTGTCGCAACGACGACGACTGCGACGGACGCAAGTGTGACTTGGGCAATGGCGCCTGTCTCGACGACCTGCCCGTCGGAGATCCCGTCGGTACCGAGTGCGACCCCGACGCAGAAATTAGCACCTGCGAAAGCGGATTGTGCTTGCCGCTGGGGGACGACTACGCGGTGTGCACGGGCCTGTGCACTTACGGAGAGACCGGGTGCGGTTCTCCGGATGGTCCCGCCGAAGACGGAGCGTCCGCCGTGTGCGCGTTTCCTTTCGATTCCGGCGCTGGCGTCGGCGACGTGGGGCTGTGCATTCAACGCTGCTCCTGTGACGGAGACTGCCTGCACTCCAATGGAACTTGTGTGATCGTTCCGGATCAGCTGGCTGAGGTTTTTGGCGCACCGGGCCTGTGCTTCGAGCCTGACTACCCTGACGACGATCCAGAGTTTACCGTCGGGCGCGCGTGTGAACCCGGAGCAGACAGCGACGGCGGTCGCTCCACTGGTGGAAGCGACTCGGGCGCCGAAGCGGGTACCCCCAAGCCGTCGAAGAAAGACGCGGCAGCGCCGACCAAGCCCGTCGAGGAGGCGGGCTCCAAGCCGGCACCGGTCGACGCCTCCAACGGCTCGTCGATGCGCGACCAGTGAGCGGTGGGGGTCGGCGAGCCGCGACGCGGCACGCCGGCCGCGGCTCTGCAGCGTGCGCGGTAACCATGGCGCGGCAATCGCCATGGCGGCGCAGCGCCGCTGCCCCCGATCAGATCTCGATGTCTCGACCCGATGTGTCGATCACGCGCCCCACGGGGCTGCGGCGTGGCGAATGGACGACGACCGTGTGCTGACGGATGTAGCGCTCGGCGCGGCGTCGAATCAGCTCCGCGATGCGTTGACGCGTGGGGGGGATCAGCAACGCGACGCCGACGAAGTCGGTCAGGACCCCAGGTGTGAGCAGAAAAGCGCCACCCACCAGGATGAGCGCTCCCTGGATCAGCCCTACGGACGGCGTTTCGCCTCGCATCAGCGACTGTTGCCAGTCCCGAAACGCTCGTAAACCTTCGCGTTTTGCTAGCCCGCCGCCCACCACGCCAGTCACCAGTGTCAATGCGATGGTCGGCCAGAAGCCAATCAGGCCGCTGACCCACAGCAGCAGGTACAGCTCCACCAGGGGAGTGACGACGAAGAACAGCAGCAAGTATCGCATCGACTCTGCGAACGTGGGGTACGACGCGCCGAAAGTAAAGGCGAGCGGCGCCCGACACCACCGCGGCTTCGGCAGCAGGCGCCATCGGGCACGGTCACCGGCCCGGGAACCGTCGTTTGAAGAAAGACATCGCGGCGATCCGCTCTAGACTGTCTCTGCGATGGCTCGGCCGCGGGGCACGTCTCGATGAACGAGGACATATTCCAACTGGTGGGCAGCCGGGTTGCTGGGGTCTTTGCCGTCGAGGAGCTCGTGGCCGAAGGGGGATTCGGGATCGTGTATCGCGCTCACCACTCGGGCTTCGACGCCAAGGTCGCGCTCAAGTGCTTGAAGATCCCACAGCACATGCGCCCGGATCGGCGCGATCGCTTCAAAGCCCAGTTCATCGAAGAAGCGCAGCTCCTGTTCAAACTGTCGGCAAGCTTGCCGAACGTCGTGCGCCCGTTGCACATCGATGCGATCACAGCCCCCAGCGGTCACTTCATGCCGTTTCTGGCGCTCGAGTGGCTGGAGGGCGAAACGCTCGAAGCGTGGACCGCAACCCGGGTTGCGGAGGGACGCAACGTAACGTTGACCGAGCTCGTCGATCTGCTCACTCCCGCCGCCGAGGCACTCGAGCGGGCGCACCACTTTCCTTCGGAAGGCGGCCCCATTTCCATCGTGCACCGGGACTTGAAACCGGAGAACCTGTTCCTAGCCGACGTCGCCGGCAAACCGACCATCAAGATCCTCGACTTCGGCATCGCCAAGGCGCGCAGTGCCGCGACTCAGGCCGTCGGCAAGACGAGCGCCAGTGGTGGGTTCGCTTCCTTCACGCCGGCGTTCGGGGCTCCAGAACAGTGGGTACCCAAACGCTTCGGACAGACCGGGCCCTGGACGGACGTTTGGGGGCTGGCGCTGACGCTGATGGAAGTGTGGGCGGGACGGCCCATCTTCGACGGAGATCAAGCGGCGGTCATGGGTGCCGCCCTCGATCCGAGACGTCGGCCCACGCCGCGCAACGAGGGCCTGCCGGCAAGCGATGCGGTGGAGGGGGTCTTTGCCAAAGCACTGGCGGTCGACCCCCGGGATCGCTATCAGGACGCGGGCGCATTCTGGCGAGCGCTACGTGTCGCTACGACGACCGCTCACGAGATCGACAGCACGTCGTCCTCCGGTCTGATGACAGCCACCGGCGCAGCGGAGCTGGATCTCGGCGAGACGGCCCCCAGCGGGATCGAACTCGCGTCGATTCCCCCCGCTGGGCCCGTTCGGCCCGCGCCCGCACCCGCACCTCGTCGCGAGGCGTCTGCGCGCCACGTCGAACGCCCCGCCGCAGCAGATCAGACTGGCCCGATTCACCTGCCCGCAGTCACGATCCGTCCACGCGGCGCGGTTTGGCGGGCCTGTGTGGTGCCGGCGACCGCGGTGTTTGCCGGGATCGTGCTGGCCGCACTCGGACAGTACTACTCTGCCTATTCGGGAGAAGTGTTCAGGATTGGTCCAGTCAGGCTGGGGTGGGTAACCGTGCCGCTGGTCGTCGCCGGTTCAGGGCTTTTGCTGATCAGGCTGATCCGTCGCGGTTCCGCCATTGGCCAGTGAACCACGACCGAACCACCCCGCGACACCCGAGTGAAAACTAACCCAGGCAGGCTGGACCTACCGCGTCGGATCATATAGCCTGTCGGTCCAAGGGGTGTTGCGTTCAACCGAAACAGCTACCGTCACTCCGGGTGACTCAGAGGCTACGACTGGCCTGGCTCGGTCGTTGTGCAACGCGCTGTCGCAATCGGACACGCAAGCGGCGGTGATCACTCGAGGCGGGCTCATCATCGCCGCCTGCGATGCTCTGGCACGTCAGACACCTCAACTGGCGTCTGGTCAGCAACTGAGCGACGAGGAGTGGCCGGAGCTGATGCGCGCGGTGCGCGGTACCGCTGTCGCCGGACTGAGACAGGTACTCGAACTGGACGCGCTTCCGTCGAGCAACGCCGAGCTGGGCCCATGGCGCATCGAGTTGCTGGCTTGGCAGCCCGATCCGGCCCAACCTGCTCGAGACGCCGTTCCGCTGGTCATGTCGGGCGCGCCATTGTCGCCGAGCGCGAGCGAACACGTACTGTTGCTGGTGCGTGAAGAAGCGGAACTCGGCGCGCTGAGGCAACGCTTGGAGCAGGTGAACCGCACCGAGTCATTGGGCTTGCTGGCAGGCGGAATCGCTCACGATTTCAACAACTTGCTTACTGGCATTCGCGGCTCCTTGGCGATGGCACGGCACCACACGTCCGCAGAGGTTCGCGCCTCGGCCCTGAACGCCGCCGACACGGCCGCCCAGCGTGCGGGTGAAGTGACTCGTCGCTTGCTCACGTTCGGGCGCGGCCCCGACCGCGTCAGTGGGCGCGCCGAGCCGCTGTCGGTGCTTCAGGAAACCGTTGATCTCCTGCGCTGTATCCCGGATTCCACGGGGGTCAATCTCGACGTCGAGTCGGAACTCGGCGTCGTGGAGATGCTGCCTTCCGACTTGCACCAGGTCGTGCTGAACCTGCTGATCAACGCCAGCGACGCGGTGCGCAGCACCGGCGAGGCGGATCACATCACGCTGCGAGCCACCACCACCCACCGCACGCGTCCGGGCGGCATCGGTGGCAGTGTCAAGTGGCTGCGAGTCAGCGTGATCGACCACGGTCCGGGCATGGATGCCGACGTGCGAGAGCGCATCTTCGAGCCGTTCTTTTCGACGAAAATCCGCGGCAACGGAACCGGCCTCGGTCTGTCCAGTGTCAAGGACCTCGTGGAGCGCGCAGGCGGCTGGCTCGAGGTCGAGAGCGAACCGACCAAGGGCAGCGCCTTCCACGTCTATCTGCCGTTGTCCGGCGAATACCAGCCGGCTGCCGTCACGCTGGTACCGCAGTCGTCTGTCGTCCGCGCGACTCCGGCGGTCCTGATTTGCGACGACGAAGGACGTCTGGGCGACTTGACGGTGGGGTTGCTGCAAGAGTTCGGCTACAAGTCGACCGCAGTGCTTCGGGGCGAAGAGGCGTTGGCCGTGTTGGCCGCACCCAGCGCTCCCCGCGTGTTGTTGTTGGATGTGAACCTCTCGGGCGGCATGTCGGCGAGCGAGGTGCTGCACACCTTGAGCAGCAAGAGCCTCCCGGTGGCCGTCATCTTGACCAGCGGTTTGTCTGCGGAAGACCAGCCTGCGGAATTGCTCAATCACCCGCTCGTGGTCAACTACCTGGCCAAGCCGTACACCGTCGGTGAGCTCGTCGGCGCGATCTCGGCGGCTACGGGCATCGAGCCGAGCACCGACGTCAACCTCGATCGCGGCTGACATCGGCCAGCGCGCGCTGCGGCGCGTTTGCGCACCGCAACTTGCCAACGCGGTGTCGGGGGCGTCGGGAGGCACCCCAACCCAGGTCCTGCGTGGGCCGCCGAAGCGCGACTTGTGGCGCCAACCGGAGCACAGCTATAACCGGACCCGACGAGGTTGTGCAGATGGCAGCGAAAAAGCAGACGACGGGCGACAGTGACTTGGTGGCGAGCCTGCGGAAAGAGGGCATCGAGCGAGTGAAGGTCGGTGGCTTCGACATCGACGGCGTGCTGCGCGGCAAGTACATCTCCCTCGACAAGCTCGGCTCCGCATTGGCGCACGGCTTCGGCTTCTGTGACGTGATCTTCGGCTGGGACGTCAGTGACAACCTGTACGACAACGTTCAGGTCACCGGTTGGGACACCGGCTACCCCGACACGCTGGCACTGCTGGACCCCGCGACGCTGCGCACCATCCCCTGGGAACCTGGGGTAGCCGCGATGCTCTGCGACTTTCACCTGTCTCCCAAAGAGCCACACCCAGCCTGCCCGCGTTCACTGCTGAAGAAGATCGTGCGCCGCGCGCAAAACTCCGGGTTCGAGCCGATGGTGGGCGTCGAGTTCGAGTTCTTCTTCTTCAAGGAAACCCGCGACACCATCCACGAGAAGCAATTCGCGGGCCTACAGCCCTTGGATCAAGGCATGTTCGGCTACTCCTGGGTGCGAACCGGGCAGGACTCGGAGCTGATGGCCGACGTCTGGGACAGCTGCAAGAACTTTGGCATCGTGCTCGAAGGCTTACACACCGAGACCGGCCCGGGTGTGTACGAGGCAGCGATCCGCTACAGCGACGCGCTGTCTGCGGCCGATCAAGCCGCGCTGTTCAAGACCACACTGCGCCAAGTCGCTCACCGTCACGGCCTGGTCGTCACGTTCATGGCCAAATGTGACGCCGGCCTTCCCGGAGCGAGCGGCCACCTGCATCAGAGCCTGCGCTGCGGTGGCAAGAACGCGTTCTTCGACGGCCGCAAGAAGTTCGGCATGTCTGATCTGATGAAGAGCTACATCGCCGGCCAACTCGAACTCATGCGCGACTGGACGTGCCTGTATTCGCCCACCATCAACAGCTACAAGCGCTACGTTCCGGGGCTGTGGGCGCCCCTGGTCCCGTCGTGGGGCGTCGAGAATCGCACTTGTTCCGTGCGCGTGGTTGCCCCCGGGGACGACGCGGCCCTGCGCGTCGAGTACCGGCAAACCGCCGCCGACATCAACCCGTACGTTGCGATTGCGGCGTCCTTGGGCGCGGGCCTGTGGGGCATCGAACGCAACTTGGAGCTGGGCGCCCCAGCCGTGGGGGATCCGGGGCAGGGCACCGGCAACGACTTGCCGCGGTCGCTCGCTGAAGCGACCGCGTTGCTGGCAAAGAACAAGATCGCGCCGAAGGTGTTGGGCAAAGCATTCACGCAGCACTACGTCGCCACCCGCGACTGGGAAGTGCGAGAATTTCGCAAAGCGGTCACCAACTGGGAGTTGCGCCGTTACTTCGAAACCGTGTGAGCGACAGCAGAGAGCAACTCATGGCAACAATCTGGAACTATCCGACTCGCGTCCGCTTCGGAATCGGCGAAGCACAGAACACGGGCAACGAAGCCAAGACGCTCGGTGCCAATCGTGTCTTGGTGGTCACCGACCGAGGTGTCGTCGCCGCTGGACTGGCGCAACGGATCACCGACGCGCTGACTCAAGTCGGGTTGACCGTCGACGTCTTCGACGAGATCGAACCGAACCCGACCGAGGCGAACATCGAAGCGGGCGCCCGCGCGTTCAACGAGTTCGGCGCGGACTTGCTGGTCGGTGTGGGCGGCGGCTCACCGCTCGACGCCGCGAAGCTCATCTCCGTACGCGCCGCAGTGGCACTGCCCTTCGAAGCGTTGGACGACAGCAAGGGCGGGGACCGCTTCATTCCTCAGACCTTGACCCCCGTGATCGCCGTGCCGACGACAGCCGGCACGGGCAGCGAAGTCGGTCGGGCCGCGGTGTTGACAGTCGAAAGCACACGCCGAAAGACGGTCGTCTTCTCGCCGGCGATGATGCCCAAAGTGGCAATCCTCGATCCAGAGCTGACTCGCTCGATGCCGCAGATGACCACTGCCGCTACCGGCTTCGACGCATTGACCCACTGCATCGAAGCGCGCGTGGCAACCGGTGATCACCCGATGGCCGACGCCATCGCCGACGGAGGCATCGAGCTGGTGGTGAGGTACCTGCAACGCGCAGTCAGCGATGGCTCCGACATGGAAGCGCGTGGCGCCATGATGAAGGCCGCATTGATGGGTGCGGTGGCTTTCCAAAAGGGATTGGGCGCGTGCCACTCTCTCGCTCACCCGCTGTCGGCAGAGTTTGGAACTCACCACGGCCTGGCGAACGCCGTGTGCTTGCCGGCAGTCGTGGCTTTCAACTTGGAACGTGCCGCTGATGAGTACACCGGAGCCGCCGCGGCTTTCGGTGCTCGGCACGTCGACGAGTTGCCGGCGAAGTTGGCGACCTTTCGAGCACAGCTCGGTTTGCCCGACGGATTGTCCGCCATCGGGATCCCTCGGGCTGACTTGCCCCGATTGGCAGGTCTCGCATTCGAGGACGCCTGCCATCACGGCAACCCCCGCCCCTGCAGTGTGGCCGATTTGGCCACGCTCTACGAAGACAGCTTCTGAGACGACCCGCGTCGTCGGCGCCAAACGGCGCGAGACTTCGCGTTGCCTCCCCCGTTTGACGACGAGACGAGAATTGACGCAACCGCTGATCGGCGTCCGTCGAACGGCGAGCCATGGAACACCGCTCCGTTCTCACCTCGCACGTCGTTCACGCCGCGGCATGCACCCTAGTCTGGGTGCTGTTCGCCGCACCGCTTCACGCCCAGGATCCGTGGCCTGGCGGCACCATCGACGCCGGCCCTTTGCGCCACGTCGCCCCGAGCGGCCAGGACGCTGGCCGCGGGCAGGGCTCGAGCGCCCCCAACCCCAATCCTGACACCGCCCCTGATCAGGACACCCCCTCGACAGAATCGGATTCGGAAGGCTCCGCAGCGGCTCCGCCGCCGCGGTTGGGCTGTCAGCTCACCGTGCCGCGTCGCGGGGGCCCGTCCGACAGGCTCACCGCGATGCTTCTGCTCACGGCCGCGCTGGGTTTGCGCTGCGTCGGCCGCGGGAGGCGCCGTTCGGCACCGGCAGCGACAGGTCACCGCCCGGCGCTGCCGCCCGTTGCTCAAGCGACCTGAGTGGCCGAGTCCGCCGATGCAGATTTCGGGGCGTCCAACGCGCTGCCACTCTTTTGGCTGCGCGCTTTGGCCTCTTCGTTGACCTTGACGCTGACGACACGCGACACGCCCGGCTCTCCCATGGTGACGCCGTACAGCACGTCGACGGATTGCATGGTCTTCTTGATGTGCGTGATGACGATGAACTGCGAGTTGCTCGTCATCGCGCGCACGGCCTCGTTGTAGCGGCCGACGTTGGCGTCATCGAGGGGCGCATCGACCTCGTCGAGGATGCAGAATGGCGAGGGGCGATGCTGGAAGATCGCGAAGATCAGCGCCGTTGCCGTCAGGGCCTTCTCGCCACCGCTCATCAGTTCGATGTTGCCGAGCTTCTTGCCCGGAGGCTGGGCGATGATGTCGACGCCGGTTTCGAGTATGTTGTCCGGATCGGTGAGCACCAGTTCACCGCGACCGCCCTTGAACAGACGCGAGAAGGTCTTCTTGAACAGGTCGTTGACCGTGTCGAAGGTCTCGCGGAAGCGGCGCTTGCTCTCGCGGTCCATGTGTCGGATCGCGCGATCCAACTCGTCGAGGGCCAGCTGAATGTCGTCGCGCTGGGTGCTGAGCTCGGCGTAGCGGCGCTCGGCGTCTTCGTACTCTTCCTTGGCGTCGAGATTGACGGGCCCCATGCGGTCGATCAGCTTGGTGAGTTCGTCGATGCGGCGCCGATGCTCGGCGTCCGGGGCAGGGCGGGCATGGTAGTCACCCACGACCCGCGACAGGTTCAGACCGCGGAAGCGCTCGGCAACGTTCCCCAAGAGGTGTTCGCGTTCGAGCTGGAGCTTCTGCAGCGTCATCTCGCTGGATCGGCTCTGCTCGTCGACCTCACTCAGATCGACACGAAGCTGACGCAGCGAGCCTTCGTGCTCGCGCAGACCCGTGCGCACCTCGTCGAGCAAACGCCGCACCTCGTCGAGCCCTTGCTGAGCCTCCTCGGATTCTGCACGGGCGTTGATGCTCGCCTCGTTTCCGGCAAGCCAGTGGGCAGCGGCCTCGCCGAGTTGATGGGCGGCGTCACGCCACTCGACGACGACGCGCTCGAGGCGGGTGGTCACCGCCGCGCTGTCGTTCTGGACGCGCCCGAGCGAGTGGCGCGCCGACTCGAGCTGCTCTCGTACCTGCGCCAGTCGAACCTGACGCTGAGTGGCCAGCTCGGCTTGGGTCGTCGTCTGCTCTTTGCAGGTAAAGGCCTTCTGCTCCGCTTCGGCCAGTTGAGCGTCCGTCGTCTCGCGCTCCGTGCTCAGCACTTCGAGCCGCGCCGTGCAGCTTTGCAGCTCCTCGGTCGATTGCGCGAGCTTCTCGGCCAAGCCGGTTGCATCGCGTTCGAGCTCCGTGCAACGCGCCTGCACCTGAGCGACTTCTTTGCTGCGGTTGGCGACGTCACCGCGGATCGTCACCGCCGCCAGTTCGCGCTGGTGCAGCGAAGCCAGAGTCTGCTGCAGTTGGGTGTCCGACTCACCGACGGAGCGCTCGAGCTCGGCGCAGCGTTCTTCTTCGGCCCAAAGCTCGGCGCCCCGTTGCTCGATCTCTTCGGCCAACTCACGCATTTCGCGCTTCTGCTCCAACATCGCCGCCGCGACGTCGTCGCCGCGACCCCCGCTGACCAGACCGTCTTCGCGCACGACCGTGCCGTCGAGCGCAACTGCCGTGGCGCCCGGGAACTTGGCATTGAGAGCCAGTGCGTCGGCAGCACTGCGCACGACCACCGCGTCACCGACGAGCGCTAGCAAGAGCGGTTCGTCTTCCGGCGCGAAGCGCACCTGATCGATCAACCGCGTCAGCACGAGTTCGTCGCGCTCGGCACCGCTGCGCGACCCCGCGATGAAGCCGGCATGTGACGTCGCGATCGTCGCACGGCCGCGATTGTTTCGCTTGAGCTCGTCCAACAGCTCCAGGCCGCGAGCAGGATCGCGCACGATGACGCATTGCAGGCGATCGCCGAGCAGCGCGGCAAAAGCATCCGTATACGATTCACTGACTTCGATGCGATCAGCGAGCAAACCCACCACTGCCGGATCCTTCGAAGACAACAGCGCCTTCGTTCCGGCACCGACGCCTTCTAGCCGGCGATGCAAGTCTTCGAGCACGGTCAGGCGGCTGCGCTTGTGGGACAGATCCGAGCGCAGCTGCTCCAGGTGACGTTGGGCATCCTTGAGGGCTTGGCGTTGCTCGTGAACCAGGCTGCGAGCGGTGTCGGCTTCTGCCTTGGCTGCTTGGTGTTCGGCCTCCAACTCCGCCGCTCGGGACTGCAGCTGGGCCAATTCGTCTTGCAGCGTCTGCAGTTGCGCGGCCTTCTGCTCCCGCTCGCCTTCCGCCGCAGCACGACGTTGATCGAGCTCCGCGACGCGTTGCTCGAGTGACTCGCGCCGCGCCTCGTTGGACGCCATTTCCGTCTTCTGGCTCGAAGCCTGCTGGCGCAACGCGACCGCGGCGGCTTCGGCAGCCTGTTCAGCGGCCCGCAGTGATGCCAGTTGGTCAGTTTCGGACTGGGCTTCCGTGCCGCGGGACGCTTCGTCGTGGCCGAGCTCCTCGATACGCTGCCCGAGCGTCTGCCCTTCGACCTTCAAGTTGGCCAAGCGCTCGTCGAGATCGACTCGCTCTTGTTCGAGTTGGGTGAGGCGCTGCTCCAAGTGTCCGACGCGATCATGCGCCCGAGCCACGGCGCTGCGCGCCTCGGTCACTCGCTGCTCGCTACTTGCGGCCCAGGAAGTCGCTTGCTCGTAGCGGCCTTCGATACCCGACGCTTCGCCGCGCGCGGCATTGAGGTTCGCTTCGCCCGCTTCGAGCTCGGTGCTCAGTGAAGCGGACCGCTTCATCAACGACTCGTGCTGTCGTGCGCGAGCCTTCTCGACGACGATCATCTCGAGCAAACGGTGTGCCGCGTCGTGAAGGAACAGATCCTCCAACTCTTCGCGGTACTTGACGTAACGCTCGGCCTTCGCGGCTTGCCGCTTGAGCGCGCTGCGGGTGCGATCGATCTCGTTGACGATGTCGGTAACACGCAGCAGGTTCTGCTTCGTCAAATCGAGCTTTCGCTCGGCCTGCTTGCGCCGCAGCTTGTACTTGGTGATCCCCGCGGCCTCTTCGATGTACAGGCGACGGTCCGCGGGACGCGAGCTGACGATCTGACCGATGCGGCCCTGTTCGACGATCGAGTACGCCTTGGTACCGACGCCCGTGCCCAAGAACAAATCCGTGACGTCGCGCAAGCGTACGTTGGTCTTGTTGATGGCGTACTCGCTGGTACCGTCGCGGTACAGGCGGCGGGTGACCGCGATTTCCGGGTACTCGCGATACTCCTCCGGCAGCGTCAGTGCATACTCGCGATCGCTGTTGTCGAAGGTCAGCGTGACCTCCGCCATGCCGTGCTGGGGGCGCGATTCGGAGCCGTTGAAGATCACGTCTTCCATGGCACGACCGCGCAGGTGCTTGGCGCTCTGTTCGCCCATGCACCAACGAATCGCGTCGACGATGTTCGACTTCCCGCAGCCGTTGGGTCCGACGATGCCGATCACGTCGTGATCGAAATGGATCACCGACTTGTCGACGAATGACTTGAACCCACTGATTTCGAGCTTCCTGATGTGCATGGTGTCGTGTCCCGAAACGCTGTACGGACCCGTTTTCGCGGGTTAGCTGGTGGTGCTACCGGACGTGGTGTTGATGCGCCCAACCCAGCCCACGACGCCTCGCGGCGCGGACGTGAACGGGCCTATGTTAGCGCTGATTGCGACGCGTTCACACCGGCGCGGCGCAGGCGACGAAGAAAGGCGCGCCGAGTGGGGCTCGACCGAACGCGCCGCAGCGGAGGCGGGCAGGGGAGCCCCACGGCGGGGCTTCGCTGCGCAGAGACGCCGCCCGGCGAAACTCACCGGAAATCCGAGTCTTCCAACGGGTGGCAAGAACATCGAACGGCGCGCGTGCCGCCTCTCGGCGCAGGCCGCGGCAACGGCTTCCCACACGCCAGGAACGGCTGCTACGACCGACGAAGTGGCCGTCGCTTGGACCTCAGCCAATCGACGCCCGGTCCGGCCGTGCTCCGCAGCGCTCGCCGGTACTCGAACTGTGGCAACCCGTTTCCGGCAGCAAATGAGCCCACCACTGAGCCCAACACCGAACGACCGCCCCCTCCACGAACGACCGACCCCCATCGAGCGGCAGATACTGTAGGGCCATGCGTTGTCACCAGATGTCATGTATCGCGCCAGGCCCCTAGCTGTACTCCGAATCCCTCAACCTGACAAGCGTTCAGTCTCAAAAGTACAGTAGTTCAGAACCGGCACGAAGACCGTCGGGCGGCCAGGAGGAAGTCGCGCGCACGCATTGACACGGCGCAAAACCAGCAGCATTTGAGTCGGCCTCGGAACCATGACTTACGAATACGTCTGCACCTCCTGCGGCCACGAGTGGGAAGCCGATCAATCCATCAAGGATGCGCCACTGAAGAAGTGCCCCCAATGTCGCAAAGCAACCGCTCGGCGCCAGGTCAGTGGCGGCACTGGTTTTGTGCTCAAAGGTGGTGGCTGGTACGCGGATCTGTACAGTTCCTCGAAACCCTCCGCGGCGAGCACCGCGAAGAATTCGACCGACAGCAAGCCAGCGGCAGGCGAATCGAGCTCGAGCTCATCGTCGGATTCGTCGTCCTCTGCCGCGACTTCCGCTTCGTCGAGTTCGTCCAACAAAGCTTCCAGCAAAACGTCCGACTGAACGAAGCAACTGCGCGCCCTCAGATGGCTCGCAGCGCGCGCTTTTCCTGCGGCACCCGGCACGAGACTCGGATACGCTCCGCGCGCTCCAATGAGACGTTTGGTCACGGACAGTATCCAAAAGCTGCGTCCCTACGTCGCCGGCAAGCCCCTCGAAGAGCTCGCACGCGAACGTGGCGTCACCGACGCGGTGAAACTCGCTTCCAACGAGAATCCGCTGGGGCCCAGTCCCCGGGTCGTCGCGGCGATCACCCAGGCAGCCGGTGACGTTCACCGCTACCCGGATGCCGAAGTATTCGCACTGCGCAAGCAGCTCGCCGAACGACTCGGCGTCGCGCCGAACGAGATTGTGTTCGGCAACGGTTCGAACGAGTTGCTCGACCTGATCTACACGACGTTCGCGACGCCGTCTGCCCATGCGGTTTTCGCCGACCCGTCCTTCGTCGTCTACGGCATGAGCGCGTTGGCCCACGCCGTGCCGCACACCACGGTCCCGCTGCGCGACCATCGACACGACTTGCCCGCGATGTTGCAGGCAGTGCAAGAACACACGAGTTTGGTGTTCATCGCCAACCCCAACAACCCCACCGGCAGCTACGTGACGCGTGACGAGCTGACGAGCTTTCTCGAACGCCTGCCCCCGGACGTCATCGCCGTCGTGGACGAGGCCTACTTCGAGTACGCGACGGCCGAGGACTACCCCGACACGCTGCAATTGCGCGGCTTGCACGAGCGGTTGATCGTGCTGCGAACCTTCTCCAAGGCCTACGGGTTGGCTGGGCTTCGCATCGGCTACGCCGTCGCGCCGCCAGAGCTGTGCGACTTTCTCAATCGCGTGCGAGCACCGTTCAACGCCAACTCGCTGGCCCAGGTGGCCGCGATCGCTGCGTTGAACGACCAGGATCACCTCAGCCGCTGCCGCGAGCTCAATGCAGCGCAACTGCAGCGCGTCGAGCGTGGCCTGGCGGCCTTGGGTTTGAGCGTGGTTCCGAGCCAGGCAAACTTCGTCCTGGTCGAGTTGGGCCGCCCAGCAGCGCCGGTGTTCGACGCCTTGTTGAACGAGGGTGTCATCACGCGACTCGTACCACCGCTGCCCGACGCGCTTCGCATCTCCATCGGGACCGCCGAGGAGAACACCCGCTTGCTTGCCGCAATGGAGAAGGTGCTGCAATGATCCCCCCCCAAAGCTCGAACCGAGCGGCTCTCGAGCTCACCCATCTTCAGCACACCGAGCACCTTCGCAGCACCCGGCACTGCGAAGACGCACGGCACTGCGAAGACCGACGCGGCGCTCAACGGTTCGGCGCGTGGCGGGCGTGGGGCAGACGTGTCGCAAGCTCGCTGGTTGCATGTGGTTTGGCTGCGGCGCTCGCCGGCTGTGGCAGCGACGAGGTCATCATCAAGACCGCCGACGGCGTGGAGCTCGAGGCCGCCGACATCGACAACAATCCGTTGGCATTGATGCCAGGAGGCAACGTCGGGGTGTTCCACATCGACGCTCAGGCGCTGTGGGCATCGCCCTCGGGGCAGCGCTGGTTGCAACTGGCCAACTCACGGTTACCCGTGCCACCCTCGGCCAACTTCGTTCCCCAACGTGACCTGTCGCGCCTGTACGTGGGTCTGTATTCCTTCCAAGGGGTCGACTTCATGGGCATCGCTGTCGGCCAATTCGACGTCGATGCCATAGAGAAGGCGGCCAGTGGCACGCAGGTCACGCCCCTCGGCTCACCGTTGACCCGCGTCCAGTACGCCGGGCGGGTGTTTTACGTCAGCGCCAACATCGGTTTTGCGATCCTGACCAACCACACGGCGGTCTTCGGCAACGAAACGGGCATCCGCCGGACCCTCGATCGCATCGAGGCCGGGCGCATCGGCGTGGAACTCGCCCCCGAGGTCGACGCACTGATGCGCCAGCCCGGAGCGCCTTTGGCGTTCGGCAGCGACGCGCGCCACGATCCACAGGTCGCAGCCATCACCGCGACGCAGCCATTCTTGAAAGACATGACCATGCTGCGAGCAGTAGGTAACTTCGAGCCGCCCGGAATGAACATGGCGGGCACGCTCACCTACACCGACGACGCGGCCGCCGCGGGTGGTGCGGCCGCCCTCGACCAACTGCGCCAGAATCTGTCGACGTTGGGTGTGCTGACCTCTTTGCTCGGTGTCAGCCAACCCATTTCCCGACTCGAATCCAACGTCGTGGGTAACTCCGTGCAGGCCTCCGTCGCACTGGACGCGGCGGCGGCGGCAGGCCTGCTCGACCTGATGAGCAGTGTGTTGGGCGCCCCGAAGCCGGCTGATGCCGCAACCGCTCCGGGAGCCGCGCAATGAGCGGGGAACGACCGCGGCGCCCAGCTCCCGTGGTAGCGATCGATGGACCAGCCGGGGCGGGCAAGAGCACCGTGTCGCGCGCGGTGGCAGCCAAGCTGGGTTACACACTGCTCGACACCGGCGCGCTGTATCGCTGCGTCGGGCTCGAAGCCCATCGACTCGGCGTGGTGAACGATCCCGAGCAAGTCGCAACCGTGGCGCGCGATCTGGCGCAGCGCCGGGCGATTCGCTTCGTCGGCGACGACAGCGGTCAGCGCGTGTTCCTCGATGACCGCGACGTCAGCGACGAGATCCGCACCAGCACCGTCAGCACCCTGGCGAGCAAGGTATCGGCAATCCCCGCCGTGCGTCAGGCGCTACTGCAGATCCAACGCGACGCCGGCGAGGAGGGGCGGGTCGTCGTCGAGGGCCGAGACATCGGAACGGTGGTCTTCCCCGACGCCGAAGCGAAGTTCTTCCTCACCGCGAGCGTCGATCAACGCGCGGCGCGGCGCCACGCGGAACTGCAAGCCCGCAATCCCGAAGCGTCGCTCAGCGCCGTACGCGACGAGGTCCAGGCGCGCGATCGCCGCGACTCGGGACGGCCCATCGCACCGCTCACCCGCGCCGACGACGCCGAACTGGTCGATAGTACGGACTGCTCGATCGGCGAAGTGGTCGACCGCATCGTGGACCGCGTGCTCCAAGTCGCAGCGGGACTGCGGCAACCCGATGAATGAGCGCCAGACGACTGAACGCCATGCGTGCGACGATTGAGAGCTCGCGATCCCGGCGCAGCGGGTGTAGGGCAGGCTGATGACAGCTGAGACGGGCACCAAGCGGCGCGGCATTTCACCTGGCGTGGTGCTCTTGGGGCTGCTGTTGCTGTTTGCCGCGGTGGTCGGCGGGCTGTGGTTCGCGTACCAGAAGATGGTCGCGTACGAGCGGCGCGCCGCTCTGCATCTACCCGCCGGCACGCGGCTCGCGGCTCGCATCGACCTCGAGCAGGTGGTGCTGTTCGAACCGTTTCGCAAGAATCTGTTCCCGGTCCTGCGCCACCAGTTGGCATCGAGCGCCAACGACGACGGCGTGGCGGAGCTCGAAAGAACCACCGGTGTCGAATTGGCGATGGATCTGCGCGAGGTGGTGTTCGCCGTGCCCCAGCAAAAACTGGGCTGGCTGCTGATCGTCGGTGGCTTGTTTCCCGACGACGGGCTCGCCGCAGGATTGGGTCAGCTCCTGCAGTCGCGAGGCATCACGGACTGCTCGATGGACGGCCCGCGACTGACCTGCAGCAAGTCCGGCCTGTTCATCCAACAGGCCGACGACGCGGCGTTGCTCATCGCGCCATCGCCACAGCTGATCGATGCGGCGATGGCCCCCACTACGGAGTACCAACGCATCGGCCTGGGTATCGACGATGCCGCGGGCTTTGCCATGGACGGCGCGTGGGTTCGCGACGCGGCTTCCGCGTTGAGCTCTCCGCTGCTGGCCAGATTCACCCCAGGCATGCAGTCCCTCCAGCAATTCGGTACCGTCACCGGACAGGTCGAGCTGGGTTCCGAGTCCACGCTGCACGTTCAACTGCGGCCGTTGCCCGGCGGCTCCTTGCATCCTCTGGCAGAGGACTTTCGCAAGCTGCTCGACGGAGTTGGACGCATGTTGGCGCTCGTCGGACACACGGACGTCGCTGGCGAACGGACGCTGCTCGCTGCGGCCCAGATCAGCCCCGGGCCCGACGGTCGAATCGACATCGTCAGCCCCTGGAGCCGCCAGGACATGGACCGTGCCGCGGCGAGCCTCGCAGACGCGCTGGCAGCGTGGGCGCGCGGGCTTGCCCAGGAGCCGGCTAGCCATTGAAATTGTTAGAGTTTTTGTGACTCACACCGAATTTGTAGTGAGCCCGGAGTCCGGACCGCGGGCGCATGGCCCTCGGATGCGGGGGTGCATTTGTCAGAAGCTCGGTCCAACATATCCAACGCGGCATTTGACGTAGAGGGCGTTGCGCGCTACGGACGCCCCCTCCTCCGAGCCGGCAGAACCTGGGGCAAGTCTCACAGATTCCGGGGCAGCTGTTCTGCCTTTGCTACCCGACTTGGAAATCCACCTTTTTTCTCATGAACCAAACCATCACCACCAACAACCCCAGCCCAGATAGCTTTGCGGCGCTCTTCGAAAACAGCGCAGACGCAAAGCCCGCGAATGAAGAAGCCAATGAAGGCAACATCGCCAAGGGGCTCATCGTACAAGTCACACGCGACGCGGTAGTCGTCGACATCGGTGGCAAGAGCGAAGGCGTCATTTCGAAGGACGAATTCGCCGATGCCATGGGCAACGTCACCGTCAAGCAGGGCGACATCGTCGACGTATTCGTCGAGAGTCGTGAGAGCGATGATGGGTTGATCAGCCTCTCCAAGGAGAAGGCTGACAAGATGAAGGTCTGGGACGAGATCTCGGGCGCTTGTGAACGCGACGAGATCATCGAAGGCACCATCAGCCAGCGCGTCAAGGGCGGCCTATCCGTGACCATCAAGGGCGGCGTCAAGGCGTTCTTGCCCGGCTCGCAGGTGGACCTGCGCCCGGTGCGCAACCTCGACAAGTTGATCGGTCAGACCTACGAGTTCAAGGTCATCAAGTTCAACAAGAAGCGCGGCAACATCGTGCTTTCACGTCGCGTGCTCCTCGAGCGCGAGCGCGACGAAATGAAGCAGAAGACCCTCAAGACCCTCGAAGAGGGCCAGGTACTCGAGGGGACGATCAAGAACCTCACCGAGTACGGCGCCTTCGTCGACCTCGGCGGTATCGACGGTCTGCTGCACATCACCGACATGTCCTGGGGTCGCGTCAACCACCCGAGCGAAGTGTTCAAGGTGGGTGATGCCGTCACCGTCAAGGTGCTCAAGTACAACCCGGAAACCGAGCGCGTCAGCT
Organism: Deltaproteobacteria bacterium; assembly: GCA_003235365.1. Lineage (GTDB taxonomy): Bacteria > Myxococcota_A > Polyangia > Polyangiales > Polyangiaceae > SZUA-265. Next base: position 1,127 of record QJWJ01000519.1, on the reverse strand, counting down.
TGGGCCTGAAGCAGACCCAGGAAGACCCGTGGAACCACGTCCAAGAGGCGTACCCCTTGGGCAAGAAGGTCAGCGGCAAGGTGATGAGCATCACCGACTACGGCGCCTTCGTGGAGCTGGAGCCGGGCGTCGAAGGCTTGATCCACGTCAGCGAGATGAGCTGGACCAAGAAGATCAAGCACCCCTCCAAGATGCTCGAGGTCGGGCACGAGGTGGAGTGTCAGGTGCTCGAGGTCGATTCCAAGGCCAAGCGCATCAGCCTCGGTCTCAAGCAACTCGAGCCCGATCCCTGGTCGCTGTTCACCGACAAGTACAAGCCGGGCGACAAGATCAGCGGCAAGATCCGTTCGATCACCGACTACGGCGTGTTCGTCGGCATCGAAGACGGCGTGGACGGCATGGTACACAAGACGGACTTGTCTTGGACCACCAAGGCCAACCACCCGCAGGACATGTACCAGAAGGGCGACGACGTCGAAGCCATCATCTTGTCGATCAACCACGACGAGAAGAAGGTCAGCCTCGGCATCAAGCAGATCTGGGACGACCCGTGGGGCAACCTGCTGCAGTCTTACCTGCCCGGCACCGTGATCGAAGAGGTCGTGGTGGTCAGTCAAGCCGACTACGGCGTGTTCGTCCGCATCGTCGAAGGCATCGAAGCGTTCATCCCCAACGGCGACATTCCCGACGGTATGACGCTGCGCAAGGGCGACCTCGTGCGCGCCGAGGTGTCCAACGTCGATTCGATGGATCGCCGTTTGACGATGACGCTCAAGGACGTCGGTCAGAGCCCAGCTGCCGAGCAGTTGTCCACGCTCAAGCGCGAATCCGGCACCGGCAAGGGCAGCACCTTGGGCGACCTGCTCAAGGAGAAGTTCGGCGACAAGCTCCAGCAGCTCGCTGGTGAATCGTCTTCGGACAACTCGGACGCCTGATCCCGCAACTCGATTGAGGTCGGGGTCCAGCGCGGGCCCCGGCAGACGACGCAATCAGTCCGGCGCGCTCCACAGCTCCACAGCGGGGCGTATCGCGGCAAGCAGCGCGTCATCCCGACGGGGCGTGTTCCAGAGGAATACGCCCCGCGGCTATTTTGTGGGCCGAATCCGCCATGCTGCCCGCCATATGCC
>QJWJ01000298.1 GCA_003235365.1 Deltaproteobacteria bacterium | reverse complement strand
CCGAAGCGAAGCGCGACCGCCCCGACGGATTGACTGGCCGTCTTCGGCCCGCTCGAGCGGGGATAGCGACGCTTGGGGTCGGGGCTGGTCACCTGTGCAGCGAAGGAGTTTTTGCGCGCCCGGGTAGAGGAGTTTGGAACCGCGGTGGTGGGGATGGCGGCTTGAGAACCTGGCACCCCGCGAGCACACTTCGCCGAACGTCTACGCGAGCTTGACGGAGGCATATGCCAGGCATATGCTTCGGGATATGCAACCGGATTCATCGCCACCCGCCCGCTTTGCTTCCTTGTTCAGAAACGGTCGCAACCAGGCTGTGCGCATTCCGAAGGAGTTCGAACTGGATGGAGACCGAGTCCGCATCTCAAAGGAAGGGGCTCGACTCATTCTAGAACCTGTCGTCGCTTCGAAACGACTGACAGCCGTGCTCGCTGAGCTCGGTCCCATTGATGAAGAGTTTCCGGACGTCGATGCCGCTTTGCCCCCTCTTGATGAACCGGGGTTGTAGCGATGTCATTGTCGCATCTGCTCGACACCAACGTCATCTCCCGACTCATGAGGGAGCCGGACGGCGTCAGCGCCGGTCGTCTCTCACAGACTGGAGACGACCGAGTCTGCACTAGCATCGTAGTCGCCTGTGAGCTTCGTTTTGGAGCCGCGCTGCGTGGTTCGACGCGGCTGGCCGAAGCCGTGGAGCGTGTGCTCGGCGCCATCCCCGTGCTCACCCTGGAGCAGCCCGCTGATGAACATTACGCGAGCATCAGGGACGAACTACAGAGCCGAGGGACCCCCATCGGCCCGAATGATCTGCTCATCGCGGCCCATGCACGTTGCCTGGGGCTTACGCTGGTAACTGAGAACGAACGCGAGTTTCTGCGGGTCAGTGAAATCCGGGTCGAGAACTGGCAAGCATGACCCGCAGCAACGAGTGGAGTCGACTCAGCCGTTTCTAAACCATCCCTGCGGGCGTGCCTGGAACCCCCCCCACGATTCCTGGCTCTCATGGCTTCTGCGCGCCCCGAGGGATTCGACCCCCCGACCTGCGGATTCGAATGGTTTGGCCCCATCCTGCCTCGCCGGCGGTCTGCGAAAGGTGAACGCGCAGCGAGTCGTCTGGAGTACTGCCCTCGCTGCGGCGGTGCCATGCGATGGGCCGAGGTTGCGAAGACGACAAGGGCGGCGCTCCGCTTGATGGCGAAGCCCCTTCGCTCCTACCTCCCTGGCTCGTACCCACGCCAGCAGAGCTGGCGCGGGACCGGCTCGCAGGGGCCCTTGCCTTTGGCAGTTCGGGGCCCGGTCGCGTGGGTTCCCTTCGCCGCGCATCCACCACCCGCCACACCAGGGACCCCGCTCGGTCAGCTGAGTTTGCCGTTCACTGCCCGCCTTCGGCGCCTCGGCTCGCAGGAGCTCGCCGACCGTGGTCCTCCGTGAAAAGCTCCGCTGCGTGGACCTTGTTCACTCCGGCTCGACAACTGAACGGTGCTCTCGCTGAAGCTGACTTGCCCTTCGAGATGCTCGAGGGGATGCGCTGGTGCATCTTGTTGGTGTTTCTGAGCTCGCCAGGAGGGTTCGTCGAGGAGCGATGGGGCACGCGGTGTTCGAGATTCGCGTCACGACATCTCCAACGACACTCCCGGCCCCGGGGTTCCATGTTCGCAGCACGTCGCTTCTGCCAGTTCGATTGCCCTTGGCTCAGGGTCGTTCGGACGGTTGGTGTCCTGATGCGGACACATGTCCGCCACCGTCGCCGCAGCCGCGCTCGCTCGGGGCTGCAACGAGCTGATTCTTGGCTTCGCGCCACTCAGCGGCAATTGGCACGCCGCGTGCTTTAGCCCATGCCGAGTAATTCGACTCGAGAAAGATCAATACATGACCCACAAGCCGCAACAGCTCCGCTCGTTCACCTTCAACCTCGTCCTCGGAGGCGCATCCATGCTGGCCACGGCCGCGTGCTCCCAACCCAACGGCGAGTTGACTCACACGGGTGCGGCGATCGACGTGCACACGCACCTCGCGAGCGATCAGCTCGCAGCGATCTTCGGCAGCGAAGGCGCGTCAGCGGCCAAAGGCAAAGAGCTGGTCGCGCGCCTGAACGAGGCCAACGTCGATCGCGCCGTCGTACTGGCGGCTGGTTACATGAACCTGGGTAGCGAGTTCGACATGGCGTCAGAGAACGACTTCGTCGCTGACCAAGTCGGTCGATACCCGGATCGACTGGTGGGCTTCTGCGGCATCAATCCCTTGGACGACGCTTCCGTTTCGGAGGTCGACCGCTGTTTGAAACGGCCGGGCATGGTCGGCATCAAGCTGAACCTGATCGGTTCCGGCGTGGACATGACGAATGCAGAGCACGTTAGCCGCATGTACGACGTGTTCGAAGCCATCGTTGCCCACGACGCACCGGTGATGCTGCATTCCGGTCACCCCTCGGGTCTTCCGCTGGACTCGGACGCGTTCGCCAACTTGGCGGACCTCATCGAGCAGTACCCCGAACTGCGGATCACCCACGCCCACTGCGCGGGAGCCACTGACGACCAGGTCATCGAACGCTGGCTGCGCAACGACAGAACATCCGAAACCAGCTTTGTCGATACCAGCGCTTGTTTGAAGTTCTTCAAGGACGCCCCAGAAAGCACGCGCGAACGCATCGTCTGGCAGCTGCGCCGCTGGGGCATCGACAAAGTGCTGTTCGGCTCGGATTATCTGCAGTTCTTACCCGAGGAGACACCACTCGAAGCACTCGACACACTGACAAAGTACCCGTTCACCCAAGACGAACTGGATACGATCCTCAACAACGACGCATCCGACTGGATCGGCACAAAGAAGGGCACGGCCGTGAGCGCCGACTGAGCATCCCTGTTCGAAAGCCCCGCTGCACGGAGGCACTATCTCCGAGCCGGACGGGGTCGGCACCATGATGAGAGGCCGCTCACTCGCCGGTGGTTTACGACAGCGAGACGGGG
>QJWJ01000320.1 GCA_003235365.1 Deltaproteobacteria bacterium | reverse complement strand
TCTCAGCCGCCCTCCCTGAACAGCCCGCCACCCCATTGGAAGAAGTGGACGTCTACCTCGACGGCCAGTGGCACCGAGTGCCCGTGTATGCTCGCGGCGCGCTCGCGCGGGGACAGTCCATCGAGGGCCCCGCCATCGTCTGCGAATCTCACGGCACCATCGTGGTGGAGCCCGGCTGGCGCGCGACGCTACGGGGCAGCCAGCACTTGGTGCTCGACCGGCACCTGCCGCGACCACGACAGTTCGCTTTGGGAACCGACGCCGACCCCGTCATGCTCGAGGTCTTCAACAACCTGTTCATGTCCATCGCCGAACAGATGGGGGTGCAACTGGCGAACACGGCACATTCGGTCAACATCAAGGAGCGACTGGACTTCTCTTGTGCATTGTTCGACAGCGATGGGGAACTGATAGCCAACGCGCCGCACATGCCTGTGCACCTGGGCAGCATGAGCGAGTCGATTCAGGCGGTGATGCGAAAGAACGCGGGTCGAATGCGCCCGGGGGACGTGTTCGCGCTCAACGACCCCTATCACGGGGGCACGCACCTGCCAGACGTGACCGTGGTCATGCCCATCTTTTCCGAAGACGAGCAGTCAATCCTGTTCTACACGGCGGCGCGCGGGCACCACGCCGACATCGGCGGCATCACACCGGGGTCCATGCCACCCACGTCACGCAACATCGAGGAAGAGGGCGTGCTACTCGACAACTTCAAGCTCGTCGAGAACGGGCGACTTCGGGAAGCAGAGCTTCGACGTGCACTCGAGAGCGCGCGCTACCCGGCGCGCAACCCCAGTCAGAACGTCGCGGATCTGCGCGCTCAGGTCGCCGCTTGCGAGAAGGGTCGGGAGGAACTCCACGCGATGATTCAGCGGTTCGGATTGTCCGCGGTCGTCGCCTACGTCAAGCACGTCCAAGACAACGCCGCCGAGAGCGTGCGCCACGCGCTCAGTGCGCTGAGCGACGGCTCATTCACCTACGCCATGGACTCGGGCGCAAAGATTCGCGTCAGTGTACGGGTCGACCGTAAACAACGCAGCGCCGTCGTCGATTTCACAGGCACCAGCCCTCAGCTCGACGACAACTTCAACGCACCGCCTGCCGTGGTGCGCGCGGCGGTGCTCTACGTATTTCGCACGCTAGTCGACGCCGACATTCCGATGAATGCAGGCTGCCTCGAGCCCATCACGCTGATCATCCCCAAGGGATCCATGCTTGCCCCGAATCCTCCCGCCGCCACGGTAGCGGGTAACGTCGAGACCTCTCAATGCGTCACAGACGCGCTGTATGGTGCGCTGAGGGTGATGGGCGCCTCCCAGGGCACCATGAACAACTTCACCTTCGGCAATGCCCGTCACCAGTATTACGAGACCATCGCTGGAGGCTCGGGCGCAGGAGACGGTTTCGACGGCACGGCCGCGGTGCAAACCCACATGACCAACTCGCGCATGACCGATCCGGAGGTGATCGAGCATCGCTTCCCGGTACTCGTCGAGGAGCACTCGATTCGCAAAGACTCCGGCGGCCGGGGCCGCTTTCGAGGCGGCGACGGTGCACTGCGCCGGATTCGCTTCTTGGAAACAATGACCGCCGCCATCGTTTCGAGTCACCGCCTGGTGCCCCCCTACGGAATGGCGGGAGGCGGCGCTGGAGAGGTGGGCAAGACGTGGGTCGAACGGGTGAACGGAACGCGGCAGGAGCTCGCCTACGCCGAGCAAGTGGAAGTCCAACCCGGGGACGTGTTGGTGGTCTCGACTCCCTCCGGAGGTGGCTACGGCGACCCGGGAGAGCCAGGCGCCAAGGCAGAACGCGAGCGCCCGACGAAGTTTCGGACGCCCGCGTAGATTTCAACGTCGTTGCTGGAGCCTCATGCCCGGGCCTCAGTCACTAGGTTCCTGCCCGGGTTCGCTCAGATCAGACTCCGCAGCCCTACGTTCAGCGTGGTCGAGTTCGAGGGCAAGGCGACCGCGGAGTCACCAGCCTTCGAACCACAACCTCACAGGACGTCCATCTTGTACTCGTTGTACTGCTTGCACTTCTCGCCATAGTGCTCGTAGGGAATCACCTGCATGTAGACGGTGTTGGACCAGGACGCGCCCGGCAAACGATAGGAGAAGTAGACTCGCCAATCGTTGATGTAGTGATCCTTCGTGTATTCGAGATCTTGCCAGCTCCAATACTTGGCGCTCTTGTAGCTCGCATCAGCATTCGACACGTCTTCCTTACGCCATTTGGCCGATGTCGCATCCCAGTACTTGAAGTAGCGAATGCGTATGTCGACGGGCTGACCGTTTACTTTGAGCCCATTCCAAACGTAGAGCGTGGTATCCTTGCACGCATTGCTTCCGAGCAACGCTTGCGTCAACGTACCCACCTCGACACCATCGGAAGTGACTTCGACGGGTTCGCTCCTCGGTGATTCTTCGACGAGCGCCAGCTCCGCCTCCTCGTCCTCCGTGAGCTCTGTTTCCTCTTCACCCTGGAACGGGACGAACTCTCCTGCGGCCGCGGCCTCGAAGGACTGCACTCCGTCGGAATCCGCACCCATGTCTGCTTGGCCTTCAGCCAGTTCGCCAGCTGCGCTCTGTGCACCATCGCCAAAGTCGGTGTCGGAGCCCGAGCAGCCCGTACCGAGAGCTGCCGCCATCGTCGTCAAAACAAATACAGTCTGAAATTTCATTTTCGCATTCCTTCATGTTGGACGTTCTAGTTGTTTACTTGTGTCCTCTTCCTCTAGGTCAGCGCTCGCATTCGACGCCGACAGAGAACACCTCACCCAACTGCACGTCTCATGCCACACGAGCAGACGTCGATCGCTTGCGTCGCCCCCGGTGAGTGAGCACGCTCCGGAAGCTCCTTTCAGACTGATTTTCCGCGCTCGCGCGAGCCTCGAGCACTTCACTTCACGTCTTCTGGTGCTCTCGACGATGAACGCCCAACTACGCATTCAGCCGGTCATGACCCGACAATGCCCGATCATGTCCGATCAGACGATGCAGCCCAAAGTCAGTGCGGCACCGCGACGTACCGACGCCAAACACCTCCCGGACCAGCCCGTGACGCAAGGCAGCGTTCTCACTCTTCTCAAGACCGAAACTCGACGGTCTTGACTTGGACCCACACAATCGCTCAGGCTGCTCAAGTGTTTCTTGTGAACCAACCTCGCAGCGCTCACGCGAGCCCCCCGCGAACCTGGTCGGCCCTACTGTGGTTGCTGTGCAGTGTCGCGTGTGGGGGGCCGGCTGCAGCTCAACCAACTCGAGTCCCTGCAGAGATGAGCACTGTGCTCGATGCGGGTGCCGAACGCGCGCTCGACGCCTACCGCTGGTTTCATCGCCACCCAGAGCTTTCGAATCAAGAGGCTAGTACTGCCGCTCACTTGGCAGGGATCCTGACTGAGCTTGGGTTCACAGTACACACGGGCATCGGGGGACACGGGGTCGTGGCCACGTTGAAGGGTCGCAAGGCGGGGCCAGGGGCAACAGTACTGTATCGAGCAGACATGGACGCCCTGCCCGTCACTGAGCGAACAGAGTTGTCCTATCAGAGTGAACAACCAGGAGTGATGCACGCGTGCGGGCACGACATTCACATGGCGGTGGCCGTGCTGGCCCTGCAAACCATGGCTAAGCTCGATCATGCATGGTCCGGTACCATCGTGTTCGTTGCGCAACCCGCCGAGGAACTCGGTGAGGGGGCGCGACGCATGCTTGCCGACCCTCAGTTTGCAGACGTGCTGTCGAAGACAGGCAAACCGTCCCTTGCCTTGGCACTTCACGACTCGTCGGACTTGCCGGCAGGTACCGTTGCGCTATCGAGTGGTTATACGACCGCCAACGTGGACTCCGTGGACATCACCTTTTTCGGCAAGGGTGGGCACGGCGCCAAGCCACACGAGGCGGTGGACCCCATCGTGATGGCTTCCGAGGCAGTGCTGCAATTCCAGACGATCGTCTCTCGACGCATTGCTCCAAGCGAGCCGGCCGTGGTGACGGTGGGCAAGCTGAGCGCAGGCACCAAGCACAACATCATTCCTCCGACCGCCGAGCTGCAACTCACGGTGCGCTCCTACGCAGACCAGACACGAGCCAAGGTGCTGGCAGAGATCGAGCACATCGCCAACAAGGTGGCGGAGGCCTATCACGCACCGCAGCCACCGACGTTCGAGGTCAAAGCGAATGCCACGCCCTCGGGTTTCAATGACGAAGTGTGGACGGAACGCCTGCGCCAGCGGTTTGAAGAGACTCTCGGAAAAGTCCACGTCAAGGAGAATCCGCCGGGGATGGTGGGCGAGGACTTCGCGCTGTACAGCCGAACCTTGTCCATTCCGGGCGTCTTGTGGCGGCTCGGAGCCGTAAACCCAACGACATTCGAGAAGACCAATCCCGCGGATCTTCCGGGCCTTCATTCGGACGAGTGGGCACCCGACGCCGAATCGGCAGTCCCCGTAGGGGCGCGCAGCGTCGTCGTCGCCCTGTTCGAGGGCTTGGGCAACGTCAAGTCGACAGCAACCAAACGGCGCTGATCGCCTGTACATCGAAATGCGGTTGGGGTATCGAAGCGATGCGCGGGCCGTGTCGACAGTGAGGGCCCTGAATGGGACACCTGGGTCGACATCCCACCGTCGCATCCCGGCGAAGTGGATGACGAATCTTCAGCGTTCACGCGCGATGGCATACGCAGGGCAAGCTCGCCGTTTGATGCGAAAACTATCCGTTGCCGACGCGGGGCTGTACCCGTTAGGGTGGGCACCGGTCTGCACCGGAGCCCCGGCGCCGGCTCGATCCGCAGGGAGCGCTCTAGGCTCTCGTCAGTATTTTCCAGCAGGACGTGGTCATGGTTGACGATTCACTTTCACACACTGTCGATGCGCTCGCTAAACGAGTCGAACAGGGCGAGCAACAACTGGACGCCCTCCAACGCACCGTCGCCAATCTGGGCAACGAGCTGGACCAGCTGCGGCGTGAAGGCAACGTCCCGGCGAGCCAGCGCTCGAAGGAGCCATCAACGACGCCGCAAGGACATGCACAGCTGCATCGAGTGGTCGCCGCGGTCTGGCAGGATCATGCCGACGAGAAGTACCGGAGCGATATGTCTCACTGGCGGGGAGCTGGGCGCTGGGCGGACATCGAGCTGTGGGAACGGATCGGCAAGGATCGGCTCGTTCAGGTGAAGGAGCTGTTGCAGCGAGTTCACGCCGAGCCCAAAACCGACGGACTCCGACTGTTGGAATGGGGTCCAGGCGGTGGCTCCAACCTGTTGGCGTCGAGCAGCATCGCAAGTGATCTGTACGCCGTCGACATATCGCAGAAGAACCTGGACGAGTCGGGGCGAATCCTGAAAGGGGCCAACTTCGACCGATATCATCCAATCTTGCTCGAAGGGAGCATCAGCGACGCGGTCGGGGCTATCGATCACCCCATCGACGTGTTCTTGTCGACCGCCGTGTTTCAGCACTTCCCATCCAAACAGTACGGGCTCGACGTACTGCAGGCGGTCTCATCGAAGATGCCGAGCGGGGCGTGCGGGATCGTTCAGATTCGCTATGACAACGGCAACCCGAAGTTCGCTCCCAAATCGGTAGCGGAATACTCACGCGGGCACATCACAGCCACCTCCTACGCGATCGACGAATTTTGGGATGCGCTAGTCGGAGCCAAGTTCGTGCCGCTCGAGGTCCGAGACATCAACAGTCGCATCAACTATGCGACGTTCCTGTTCAAGAAAGCTTGATTGGCAAGCCGCTGACCACGAGCTTTGCCTCCCATCGCATTGGAATCGGGATTCGGCCGGCTCCCATCACGGCCAAGCGTGAGTGAGTCAAACGCTGCGGGGCACCCTGAATCGGCGATCCACTCGAGCTGAAGCGGTCATGCAGGATTTGAACCTCCGGACAGGAACGAGTTGCAGCCGCCGTCCCCGCCCAGTGACTCTGAGCCAGGCCCGGGACACCACGAGGGCAGCCCGGACCGTTATTGAGATTCCAGCTGACAGCCGCTGAACACCAATGTCTGATCGTCGAGATTCACTGCCAGGCCGCTCAGGACCAGGCGCTGTCCGACTCGCAGCTGACCCGTTCGCCACCGATCGTGAAGCGCAGGTCGAATGCCGTTGAAGAGGCACATCAACTGAGCATCTCCCTGCGTCGCGAGAATGAGCTCCGTCCGGTAGACGACACGGACGTGACCGACAAAACCGCTGAACCCGGGGTCGATCTCGGGTGGAGACCAGTCACTCACGGGATATGCCGTCGAGGCGGTTCGCAACTCCTTTAGCTGCCCATCGACGGCGAAACGCTGCCCGAGGTTCTCGGTGAACACAGCAGCGCCACGATTCTCGTAGCGCTCGATGAACGGTCGAACCTGAATCGGCGTGGCGGATTGGGAGCTCGGCCCGCACCCCGTCGCGAGCAGATAGACGACAGTGAGGCACCGAATCGTTGCTCCGAGCAGACGCACAGCGACAGCATACCGCGATCGTGAACCGGGGTACATCGACCACACCAGAGGTTCTATCGCGGGGGAACTTCGCGTAGCTTCCCCACATGCGGACCGCATGCGCATTGATCGTGGTTGTTTCGAGTTGTACGCCGAAAACGACACCCGCCCCGCCGGCGCTCGACGTGGCTTCGGAACGGACGAGCGTGATTGCGACGCCTCTTGCCGCAGGCGGCGTCTCCGTGGAGCCACGAGGTTCGGCGGCGACCATCAAGCGGTTCGATGCAACAGGACGCAACCTGTGGCAGGTCGACACCGATGAGCGAAACCGGCTGCGACTCGTTCTACCCTTGGGAGACACTGCCATGTTGTTGGGCGTTGCGGCGCGTCCTGTGACAACCGTCGCACCCGACGACGATGCCGGGGTGGCCGCCGCTCCAGATTGGGAGAGTATGTCGATATCCTGGCGCAACACCGAGTCGCCCGAACGCCCCCACGTTCTGCTGCGAGACGCCGACCACGTCTATTGTCGCCTGAGTTGGAGCGAGCCCGCGCCAGCCCAAGCTCCTCCTTGGCGAGGTGTGGTTTTGGATGAACGCAGCGTCGCGTTCACCGTTCCCTTCGGGAACGGTGTCAGGCTCTTCGTGGTCGCGCTTCCATGCGACAGTCGAGCGCGCGCCGTCGGACCGCTGTCTGACGTCAACGTCGCAGCAATCGGACACGAAGTCACGCTCACGGGACGACAAGACGGGCGCGCGACGAGGTTCGTCTTCAACCGCCAGCTCGAGCAAGTGGAGTGAAGCGCCTCTCGACAACGCCAGGTCTGGCGTTGGGAGAACGATGCCCTACGCCAGTCTACCTCCCATCTGACGCCGCAACGCGACGATCACGGCATTGGCCCGATCTGCAAAGCCCGCGTGAAGCCCGAGGTGTTTGCACGCTTCGGACATTTGTTCAGGGGTGAAGCAACGGATACTGGGATTGAGGAAGGTCAACGCGGAACCGAACACACGCAGCGCCAAGGACGGTGAAACGATCGCAGTCACTGGATCCCCTCGATTCGAAACGCGGATCTGGTCCAGTTGAGCCCGCGACGGGTGCCCCCCCTCGGTGAACACGAGCAGCCGAAAACCGCGCGTGTCTCGATCCATCGCCTCTGCCGCTCGAAACCACCTCTCCCACTCGACGTCACTAGGCTGAGCCCGATTCTGATGCGAGATGATGAGGCGCAACTCCGGTAAGACCCGAAAGACCAAGGTCGGAGCGCTCCCGGACATCTCGCATCGAGTTTGATACTTGCCGCACCGCAGAGCAACGACCCGCAATCGATGCGTACCGTTCCGACGCACATGCAGCACAAGTCGGCACGCCACCCCACGCAACCCCGATGGAAAGACGGGCAGCGTGAAAGACGTGACCCGCCGCCACCAGTGACGCACCAAAGGCCGCACTGCACCGATGGAAATGGCTGTGCGCGGCTCGAGTCGATCTCAACCGATACCGCGCCAGCCTGCAACTGTTCACCCTGTACACCGATCCAGACGGCCACCTATCTGCTTGCGGCACAGCGAGCATCAGTCGCCGCGCATTCCGCGCGACCTCGCGGCGATGTTTCAATACCGGGATAACGCCGACTTCGGCGCGTCACTGCCGCGATCTCCAACTCGCGAGCCGCGTAGCCCTCGAGTGCTACTCCCCCCCGGAGCCAGTTTGCATGGTGACCGCTGCCATCGTGCACCGGATGAGGTTTCCAGCTCGACCATCCACCGCTGGCGAACGCTCTCAGATTGTTGATGCCGGTTCGCTCGAGGCCGTGGACCTCGGCTGGATGGGCAGGAGGCTTGGGGGCGCGCGCATACGGACGTACCCTCCCTGCCGGTTCTCACGCAACCGGCACATCCGACTCCAGCTTTCCGGGCGGGCTGACTGAGACATCATGAGTCACGAGCCCTTGGGGGCCTGCCTCGGTGTTGCTCCCATGAACCGAACAGTCTCCCTCGAATGTTCACCGCTCGCTCCCCCGCGCAGTGACCACTTCCCTCGGCTAGACATGCGGCAGCGTGGATGCTAACAAGTTGCCTCGATCCGTCGCTTTCATGACGGTTCAGAAAGGGGATGACGTGAAAGCCAAATCAACGGACCTCAAGGTCGTCGCGCAGATCAAGAAGCGGTATGGGAGTGTCATCGATCTCAACAAGTCGCCAATGGCTATCATCGAGATCATTCACAACTTTCGGTACCTCCTCGACGAGGTGGCTGGACCCGACGGCACTGGAGGCGGTCCCCCCGGCCCCGCTTCCTCCGGTGAAATCGGAACCGTCGCTGTGCTGAATCTACTCCTGGAGCTGAAACGCGACGTTCAGGCGCTGAAGAAAGCACAATCCAAGCCCCCGTCACCCGCGAAGAGCCGCGTGACGAAAGGTCGCGTGACGAAAGGTCGCGTGACGAAAGCCCGCGCGTAGCAGCCGCCGCGGGATCGGTATCACTTTCAGCAGTGGCTCTCCGTATCCAACCCGCAGGGACCGCCCCACCTCGAACAAGTGGAACACCGCGGGCGTCGCGTGGAATACATCCGTGGCAACGACCCCGCGTAAGACGTCGAAACCGTCACCGTGGATCCCCTCGAGCAGGCACGACCACCCGGGCGGCGTCTGCATGAACGCCCACGGTTTGACAAAGAAGTGAGGTTCGCCCGGCGGGTGCGGGGTGACGTACTTGGTGAAGTACCACATGGCGTGACGATTCTGTCCCAGGAAGGTCGGCCCCAGCGCCTCCGCGAACGTTCGCTCCACCGCGCGGGCCCCTGCCCGCAGCGCCTCCTGTTCCAGATCGACCGCCACCGAGTAGCCATCGAAAGACACCTCGAACGGAACGAGGTTGGCAAAGACGACGTGCGGGATCCCGCCCCCTATGGTGTGCGCGGCGGGTCCAGCCGTGACCACACGACAGCACACCGGTGCATTGCTCGGTGGCGGTTCGCCTGGAAGCTTCATTCGCCGATACTTTCGCGTTGGTCGCTCCGCCTTGGCTTCGAAGTACGCGTCGTCGTAAAACGCCGCATGCGCCAACCCGACTTCCGGCGCCCGCACGAGTGGAACGTCTTCGATGCAACCCCTCGGATCCATCGGAGCGACTGTACCGACCTCTCCCTCGAGACCGACGCGAGCGGGGGCGTC
>QJWJ01000385.1 GCA_003235365.1 Deltaproteobacteria bacterium | reverse complement strand
CAAAAGCCGGTCTCAAGGCGTCAGCATTGTACTACTGGAGCGCGCAGCTGTCGGCAAGGGAGCGACGATGCTCTGATCGCCGAAGTGAGACCACAGAGCAGCCGATGCCGTCCAGAGCGACGCATGCGGCGAAGCCCGCGAAGCAGTCTGCGGCAGCATCGCCACACTTCGTCGAGCTGCCTATCGCGGCGGTTACGCAAGCGCCAGCCATGCTTGAGCTCATGCTCGGCGACGTGCACTTGCGTGTACCATCGGGCTTCGATGAGGTGACGTTGACGCGCGTAGTGCGCGCACTTGGGGGTGCGCGATGATTCCCGTTACGGTTCGTATCTTCGTGTGTACTGAGCCTGTTGACATGAGGCGCGGCTTCGACAGCTTGGCGCAGCTGGCGCGCGACCAGCTTCAACTGGATCCGCGCTCCGGGGCGCTGCTGGTCTTTGCTGGTCGTAGACATGATCGGCTTAAGGCGATGTGGTGGGACCGCAACGGTTATTGTGTCCTGTACAAACGCTTTCACCAAGCTGTCTTCGACCTGCCCGCAGGCGATGATGCCGCTGGCGCATCGGTGCGCATCGATGGACAGAAGCTTGCGGCGTTGCTTGCCGGTCGCGACAAAACACGGCAACGCAAGTCGAAGCTGCGCATTGTGCGTTGACATCGCGATCGTCGCGACATAGGACACCTCTCGGATGAGCGACGCGGCCAAGCAACACGACGCAGCGATTGACGTCGACTTGGTCGCGGCGCAGTTCGATGGTCTCGACAGTGAAGTGCATCGCAAGGCTCTGCTGGAAGCGATTCGCTCGCGCGACGCGTACCGTAAGCTGATCGACGAGCTGCGGGAGAAGATCGCGAAGCTCGAGCAAGGGCTCATCGGGCCCAAGAGCGAACGCTTCAAAGTCAAAGACGACAGCCAGCTGTCACTGCAGATCTTAGCGGGGCTCTTGGGCCGTGCAGAAGCGCCCGAAGGTGCCGACGCGAATGAGCTCACGGCGCAACTGCTAGCCGAGCTCGAGGCACAGTCCAAGCAGCCTTCGGTTGATGACGGTGCCGACGAAGCGGACAGCGGCGAACCCGATGACAAGCCCCACCGCCCAAGGCGCAAACCCACGGGGCGCGCTACGGCGAGCGAGCGTCTGCAACGACTCACCATCGAGCTCATTCCCGACGAGGTCAAGCATCTCGGATTGGACTCGTTCGAGCGTATCGGTGAAGATGTGTCGACCACGACAGAGCGTCGGGTCGCCTCGCTCGTGGAAGTGAAGGTCGTGCGCCCGAAGTTCCGGGCCAAGACCGAGGCCGCGGTTGAGGCCGTCAAACAGGAGCGGCGAGAGCGAGACGCGATGCCCGAGATCGAGCCGCAGAGCTGGATCTTCGTGGCACCAGCACCCGAACCACCGGTCAACCGCATCCTGGTCGGGCCCGGCTTGTTGGCTAACGTGGCAGTGCGCCGCTTTGACGATCACCTGCCGTACAACAGACTCGAGAACGTCTATGAGCGCGAAGGCATGCGCTTGGGGCGCTCTACCTTGTACGGTTGGCTCGACGCCCTGCGTGAGCAGTTCGCCCCGCTGATCAAAGCGATGGAGATGGACGCCCGACGCTCGCCGTACGTATGCGTCGATGCTACCGGCGTGCTGGTGCAGGCTCCCGACAAATGCTCCCGTGGTCATTTCTGGGTGCTCGTCGCTCCTGGCCGGCATGTCCTGTTCAAGTTTAGCAACACCCACGACAAGGCCGCTGTCGACAAACTGCTGGGCGACTACGACGGGTTTGTCGTGGCCGATGCCCATGCAGTCTATGACCACCTGTATGGGGACGACGGCGCATCCGAGGTAGGGTGTTGGAGCCACGCACGCTCGTACGTGTTCAAGGCGCTCGCCACCGAGCCACAAGTCGCTCGCGAGTTCCTCGATAACCTGCGCGTGATGTTCCTGCTCGAGCGCAGCTTCGCGGGCAAGACCCGCAAACAACGCGAGCGGATGCGCCAGTCGAAGGTGAAGGTGCTCGTCGACCGCCACTTCGCGCTCTGCCGCAAATACGAGGACTACGCGCTGGATGCCACTCCCCTGGCTGCAGCCATCCGCTACTCCCTCAACCAAGAGCAAGCCTTGCGACGCTTCCTCGGCGACGGCAGGCTGCCGGCGACCAACAACATATCCGAAAGACAGCTGCGCAGGCAGGCGGTGGGGAGGAAGGCATGGCTCTTCCTGGGCAGTGAGGACGGGGCCGCCGTCAATACAACCTTCAGCACGCTCATCGCCAGCTGCCACCTGTGCGATGTCGAGCCCGAAGCCTACCTGCGTGAGGTCATCTGCCTGCTGCCCGACTGGCCTCAGAGTCGCCTGCTCGAGCTCGCCCCCTGTCACTGGAAGCAGACCCGAGAGCAGCCCGACACTCAGCAGCGCCTCGCCGACAACTTCTGGCTCTACGTCTTGCGTGAGATCGACGCCGTCCATCGCACGACAACGTAGCGCCTGCCCCCGCCCTGCGAAACAACGCGGGATCTCGAACGGTTACCGTCAGCCGTCGGGGCCGCGGCCTCGCGACCTGACACTGTTACGGTGCGGGGCCGCGTTCGACGACACCGTCCGTCCTCTCATGGCGGGCCTTCGCCAGCTGCAAGCTCCTGTTGGGCGGCGTAGCTACTTCGGCGAGAGGACAGGAATCGCTTGTCGTCGGTTTCGTCGATAAATCTTGAAGTCGCTATCGAGCGAGATAAGCGTCGCTCGTGGCTCCAGTTCGCTCATACGTACCAGGCACGCATCAGCGAGCGACATTGGCACGGAAGCGTAGCGCTCCATGAGCTTACGAACGGCGGTCAACTCAGTTGCCAGCGTGAACGCTACCGTGACGATCCCTCGGGCGACGAGCTCGAGGACAGCGTCCTGCCCGCCGTTGATCCTATGTAGCAGGAAGCACGCCTCTGAAAGAACTGGCTCGCATGTTGCCATCGGTGCCTCG
>QJWJ01000007.1 GCA_003235365.1 Deltaproteobacteria bacterium | reverse complement strand
CGAACAAGTCGCGACCTCGCCGTACGAGTGGGTGCCGTTCAGCGCGGTGCTCGCGTAGAGTGGTAACAAGTGAACACGGTACAGGGGCTGCGGTCCGCTGCCGTTCGTCACGCCTGCGAGAAATCGCGCCGGCGTCACGCCTACCGGATTTCAGCTGACGGATTTCGGCGGAACGTCAGCGCGGTCGCGTTGGCCCGGGACTGCTGGGGCCGCGAATCGACGCAGCAAAACCGGCCTGTTTGATGGTCGCCACGCACGACCCGCGACACCAAGAATTCAGTATTGCTCTGTGAGCACAACGCGCCGCGGTCGGTCGAGTGTTCCCTTTCAGCTCGCCTCCCGAGCTACCAGGCGCCGCTCCGTCGAGTGACAAACGTGTGGCATTTTATGTGCCTGGGGTAGCTTCCATCAGGTGACCAGGTCAGTCATGAATCCGCACCGCCGTGGATCCCGATCAACCCCATCTCAGTGCTTTCCGGCTGCTCCCATCAGCGAGTTGCGCAACGCCGGGCGCTCGTTTCCGACTCTTCTTGCGGCCGCGCTGCTCAGCGCCGCCTGTGCGTCCGGCGAGGGCGATGCGTCGGCGATCGACGACCCCGTCCAAGGGGGAGAGCCCCCCGCCGCGCCCAGTCAAACCAGTGAGGCCCCGACGCCCGATCCGACGTCTGGGGAACCCAGTGCCGCCGTGTCTTCTTCGGGCCCGGACCCGCTTCCTCAGCCTAGCGATACGGTGCCGGGGGTTGGCCCCGCTACCCCCGAGCCGCAAACGCCAGCCGCGGTCGACGCGTGCACGCGAGCCGACCGTTTGGGCAGCTTTCGCCTGTACCAAAGCGCAGAGAAGACCTTGCTGGCGGGCTCCGTGCTCGATCGTGTCAATCCGCGTAGCGACTTCGAGGTCTTGAACGAATCCGGGCCGTGTGAACTGTTGGGGCCGCGAACGCTCACCTGCGACACTCCGTGTGAATCGGGCCAGACGTGCGCCGGCGATGGAATGTGCATTCCGACGCCCGAGAAGGTGTCCGTTGGCGCATTGACGATTTCAGGTCTTGCCGCCCCTTGGGAGGTTCGTCCGAACGGGATTACCAAGGACTATTCGGCGAGTCTCGCTGATCCCTTCCCGGCATTCGCCGCCGGTGATCAGATTGAGCTCGCGGCAGGGGGCGACTTCGTTCCGGCGTTCGCGCTCAGCGCGACGGCGGTGGAAACCCTCACGTCCGAGCAGGCCTCGGTGCCCGTCGCACGGGGCTCTTCGGCATCGTTGGCATGGGCTTCGAGTGGCTCGGGCACGGGGGACGTGTTGATAACCTTTACCGTCAATGCCCACGGAGCCACGACAGGCTGGATCGAGTGCATCGTCCCGGACACCGGGGCGTTCGATGTGCCGGAGCCGTTGGTCACCGAGCTCATCGATCTCGGGCTCTCGGGGTTTCCGCGGGTCACCGTGGAACGACGCAGCCTCGCCGCGACGACCGTCGAGGGCGGCTGCGTCGACTTCAAAGTGGCGTCCGAGATCACGCTCGACTTGGAGGTGGAAGGACTCGTCTCCTGCAGCACCTCCGAGGAGTGCGCTGACGGCCAAACCTGTTCCCCCGAGTTCGTGTGTGGCGATGGCGAATAACACGGATCGAACCCTGACAAGAAAGTGTCGATGACAGTATGAACTCGAAAGCTTACCTGAACCGCGCCCTGCATCTCGCCACCCTCGGCACTCTCTGGATCGCGGCCGGCTGTGGTGATGCCTCGGGCAACACCGAGTCCGGTGATCAGTCGATTGCGCCGGGACCGAGTGATACGACGCTGGGTTCACCCGTAGCGTCGAGCTCGACCCCCCCCGGATCCCCATCCGGGTTGGTTTCGCCGGTTTCATCGGCAATTCCGAGCGCGAGTGGGCCCACGGGAGTTCCGGGTCCCGTATCGACGAGCCCGCAATCGACTCCGACTGCCCCGGTGCCGACACCCGGATCTCAGTCGACCACCGAGCCCGTGGGCGGACCCGGGCCGGCTCCCGCGGGTACCCCCGGGCCCGCCGTCGTCGACCCGGGGCCATCACAGACGACCGACGTTCCGACGCCGGTCGTTCCTGAGCCCGAACCTGAACCCGAACCTGAACCTGACGTTCCGACGATGCCAGACGACAGCGACGTCGTCGACGTCGGCGCGGACGAGAAGTTCTCGTTCTTCGTGACGAGCTACTACCACATCCGCGAGTTGTCTGGCAGCGACGATGGCTTCGGTGGCGACCTGCGCTACAACGGCGCCGCCACGGGGCTCGAGGGTGCGGACGCGTTGTGTCAGGAGATGGCGCGACGAGTCAGTTTTGGGCATCGCACCTGGAAGGCGTATCTGAGCACGAGTTCCGTCAACGCGATCGATCGAATCGGCGATGGCCCGTGGTACGACTTCGTCGGTGAGCTGATCGCCGAGAACACTGCGGGGTTGTTGGTCAGCAAGTCCGAACGCGGCATCGGAGGCGGCGGAACGGGCGGCGGTCTCGGAGGCGGCGGTCTCGGCCTGGGCGGCGGGTGTGTCGAAGGCGACACCGATCGCCCTGCGGGAGGCGCTTCCGATTGCGGCACGTACGACGAACTCGGTCTGTTCCACGATGGCAGTACGGATCAGAACAACGATGGCGTCGATGACGATGACCACGACACCATGACGGCCACCCTAGCCGACGGTACCTACGCCGGCTTCAGCTGCGAGGACTGGACGAGTACTACGGCGATGCCAGGGGGTGGAGGAAGAGAAGGCGGCATCATGATGGGCCACTCGTGGCCCGCCGGGAGCGGCCAACACTGGTCGGAGTCGCACGCCGGTCACGCCTGTGCGGCAGGGACGAACTTCATTCAGGACGGGCCCGGCGATAGCTCGACGGTCGGCGGTGGAGGCGGCTACGGTGGCTTCTACTGCTTCGCAGCGGACTGACCAGAACGGATTTACACTCACTCAGAACGGCGAACCAGATCCATGATGACGTATCTCCGTCGGCCCGCCTCGCAGACCTCTTCGACCCTTGGACACGCGCGACGGGCCGTCGCCTGGCTGCTGCTCTGCGCAGCATGCACTTCCGAATCGCCCGGCACGCAGACGAACCCGGCGGACACCAACGTCGCGCCGACCGCGGTGCCGACGGTGGCTCCCGCGCCCTCCGCTCCCACCGACAATCCAACCAGCGAGCCAGCAGAGCAGCAACAGGAGCTTTCGTGCGGTACCTACGAGCGGGTCGATTCCGAACAGCGCAATGACATCCCCGAGTACGAGCGCAATCGGGATCCAGAGGCGCTGGCGGCTCGACAATGGGGTTGTTTTCTCGAAGCAGGGTCCACCGCGGCGACGGATGACGACGGTCGACGCGCGGACGCGTTGCCTCCGGTCGAAGCCGACGCTGGTGTCTCGGACGGCGGCGCGCCGGTCACCACGAGCGGCGATGCCGGTGATGTCGCCGCCCCCGCTGCCCCCGACTTCCTATCGGAGTTGGGCTGCCTCTCGGACTTCGAACGGTTGGCGTCTCATACCGCCGCGGGGATTTCGGTGAAAGTACTCGTGGACCGCGCGGCTCCCGTCGAGGCGGGGGACGACTTTCCCGTCTACTTCATCAACAGCACTCGCTACGGTATCCACTACGACTTCGCTTCAGACCCGGCTCATCTCAACGTGGGGCCGGACAATCTCCTGCCACCGGTTGGGTCGCTGACGGAGTTCAACACGACGGAGTACACGTCTCCGTCACGGCGTTTCCTGCTCGGGGCGCTCACGTACTACGCCGGCAGTGATACGTGGGTGTATGAACTGGCACCCAACGACACGTCGACGCCCTCTTTGATCCTCACCGCCTTCGACCTGGTCGAGAAGCACACGTGGATCGGATCGCACGTCAAACTGCACACGACGTCCGAAGCCATCGCGCAGGCCGCCCAACAGCTGCCAGAAGACATCGATGCCGTGCCGACATCCGACCTCATCAGCTCGGACTATCAGGCTCTGAACCTGGCGACGAGCATCGGACGGCTTCGATTCATCTCATCAGAAGAGCTCGAGAGCCAAACCAAGTACGTCGACTTTCAGGACATCGTGGTGCTCGATCACGTACCCAACGACATCAGCGTGACGTTGGGAATCATCACCGACGAATTCCAGACGCCGTTGGCACACATCAACGTGCTCTCTCAAAACCGGGGAACGCCCAACATGGCCCTGCGGGGCGCCTTCGACGATCCCGAGCTGAGGGCGCTCGAAGAGCGCTGGGTGAGTCTGGAGGTTCGGCAGGATGGTTACGAGCTCGAAGAGGTGTCACAAGAGGTCGCCGATCAGTGGTGGGACGAGCACAAGCCCAGCACGGTCGCCATCCCCAACGTCGACAAAGAGACGTCAGAGCTGCGAAATATCGAGGATCTCGTCAATCTCGAAGCTGATAGCATCTACGACGCGGTGAAGAAGGCGACGGTCACCTACGGCGGAAAAGCGGCTCACTTCGCGACGCTGGCGCACATCGAAGGCCTGCCGGTGCCGAAGGCCTTCGCGATCCCGGTTCACTACTATTTCGAGTTCATGCAAACCCACGGGTTTGACGCGCAGGTAGCCGCCATGCTGGCGGACCCGGAGTTCCAAGCGTCGCCCGAGGTGCGTGACGTCAGGTTGGAGGAGCTGCGCGACGCCATGAAAGAAGCGCCCATCGACCCGCAATTCATGAGTGAGCTCCGCGCAAAGCTCGCCGCCGATTTTCCCGGCCAACGCATGCGGTTTCGGTCGAGCACGAATGCCGAGGATCTGGATGGCTTCACGGGCGCTGGTCTATACACCTCGAAGAGTGGTGACGAGAGCGGCAACAACCCCGACGACGCCGAGCGCACCTTCGACAACGCGATTCGGAAGGTCTGGGCAAGCGTGTGGTTCTTCCGCGCGTTCGAAGAACGGCGCTACCGCGGGATCGCCCACGAGGACGTCGGAATGGCGCTGCTCGTGCACCGATCGTTTCCCGACGAGCACGCCAACGGTGTGGCGTTGACGAACAATCCATTCGACCAGTCTGGCGCCTACCCCGCGTTCTACGTGAACGTTCAACGCGGCGAAGATTCCGTCGTGCTCCCACCAGCCGGCATCACGACGGACGCTTACCTGCACCACTGGGATACCGAGGGTCAGCGCACCCAGTACCTGTCCTATTCGAACTCACCGCTGGTGGGCCCCGGACAAACAGTGCTCACGACCGGGCAGATCCGAGAGCTGGGCGATGCACTGGCGAAGATTCGGAAGTTCTTCGCTCCCGCGTATTCTCGCGGCACCGAGTGGTGGGCGATGGACGTCGAGTTCAAGTTCGATGCCGATCCGGGGCAATGTCCAGAGCTGTTCGTCAAGCAAGCACGCCCCTTCGGCAACCGTTGATGGCGTGACTTGAAACCAGCGACGACGGCATCTTCGTTGTGGTAGCGACTTGATGTCAACCCGAGCTCCGTCAGGGCACGTGTGATGGGGCGCCCGTCTCGGGTATCCCCCGCGCGTGTGGGGGGTGACAACTTGCAGCATTCCGAGGGATACTGTGCCGTGTGATCCGACTCGTCATGAACGTGCTGTGGTTTGTCCTCGGCGGGGTGTGGATGGGGCTCGCCTGGTGGCTGTACGGCGTGCTGTGCTTCGTGAGCGTGGTGGGGATCCCGTGGGGGCGGGCGTGTTTCGTCCTCGGCGGCTTCTCTTTCTTCCCGTTTGGCAGGGAAGCGATCAGCCGCAAAGAGCTGACAGGCAAAGACGACCTGGGCACTGGGATCATGGGCGCAATTGGCAACGTCGTCTGGTTGCTCGTCGCGGGCGTCTGGCTCTGCATCGGTCATCTGGGCTCGGCCCTCGCATGTGCCGTGACCATCATCGGGATCCCATTCGCGGTGCAGCACCTGAAATTGGCGCTCATTGCATTGTGGCCGATTGGGCAGACCGTCGTATCCAAGACGGAACTTCAAAGCCGACGTGTTCCGTCGATGGGTCGAGGGTGAACGTTCGAGGACGACGCGCAGTACGTGAACGAGTTTGCCTGCAGCGACGGAAACCGGGAATTCTGCTCGCGGGGAAAGATTCTGAAGCTTCCTACCCCGGCTGAGGCACTTCGCTCGTTCGTAATCGTTTCACCGATGGCACCACCGCCAGGGATCGCCGCGATGGGTGTGGGCAGGTCGCGTTGGCCGTGCGACCCTGCGACGGATGAGTCAGTTGTTGAACCGTTCCCTTCCGCGGCAATCTCGAGTCTCGAGAAGCTTCATTGCGCTGCTCGTGTTGGGCGCGACAGGTTGCGATCCCGGCGCAGACAACTCGACGTCGCAGACGACCCATACCGACGAAGCACCGCCCCGAGCAGATTCTGATGGCGGTTTGGGCGCGCAAGCAAGCAGTGAAGGGCCGAGCGGCGATGCCACTGGCAATGGCGGCGCGGTTCCAGACGGCGCGGGTGATGGGAGCGGATCAGAGGGAAACGAGTCGGACGCATCGAGCCCAAGCGTCGAGCTGCATCCAGCTGACCGAGCCGTCGATGCCTCTGCACCGTCTGGACCGCTCGCACCGTCTGGACCGCTCGCACCGTCCGGACCGTTCGCTTCCGACGCGGCATCGGTAAACACGACGAGTTCCGATGGGGTCACGAGCGACGACGCTCCGTCCAGTGATTCTGGCGCCGCAACCTCGGTAACGGACGACGTGACGCCACCAGAATCGACGGCTCCCCGCGTCTGTGGGGAAGAACTTCACGTGGTTTCCGTGTATGGGCCACAAAGCAACGCCGACTCCAGTGGAGAACTCACCGTGCGCATCGACAGACCTGGTTCGCACGTCGTGGTCCTGTCCGCCTACGAGAGTGTCAACTGGATCGTCACCGCGGGGGCGGGAGCCACGATTGAGCGTGTGGTCGTGAACGGCTACGAGGCACAAGCCGTCAGCGCGCCGGATGGCGCGAAGGTGGACGTCTACTCGGTCGCGGAGCAAGGTGGGCGGTTGTTCGACTTCGAGTACCGCTGGAGCACCGCCTGGAACTTGGGCAGTTCGACCAGCATGGTGGCGAGGATCGAAGATCTCGCCGGGCGCGCGTTGACCAGCTTCAGCGGTTGCAGCGGTGGTGTTGCGTACGTCCTCGACGGCGATGGGAGCGTCCAGTTCGATTGTGGGGGCAGCGATCCCAGTGTCCACTCGTTTCCGCCGGGGTGCGGAGAGGTACCCCCAGTGACGGTCCCGCCCGTGCCGGTCGAGCCGCCGATCCCCGATCCCGATGATGCGCCGTGGTGCTGGACGCTGTGGAGCGTGGACGGCGCGGTTGCGCTCTTGCAAGTGGATCTCACCAATGGCACCTGGTTCGAAGTCGATCGCTACTCGGCAGACGGTGAAGACGTTTCGACGTCGAACTACACCGCTGGCCTGTCCCTGTTCAAGGAGGCGTTGGTATTCAACGGCGGTGCGGGTGGGTCGAACCAATGGATGCGGATCGACTTGGCGACCAGAGAGCTGTTGATTGGTGGCGAGACCGGGATCGCGGTATCCGTTGCCACGGACGGCAAGCAGCTGTTGGCAGAGTGTAGCAGCGGCTCGCTGTGCGCCTACGATGGGTTTCTGGACCTGGCTCACGGGAACGAGACGCGTGAGGTCGTGTTGAGCGGTGCTCGAGGCACGCGGTTCACGGTGGACGGCGACGTCGTGTACTCGGCGTGGCATGCGACCAGCGAGGTCAATCGGCACGACCTGGCCACCGGCGAGTCGTTGGACGTCATCACTCTCGAAGGCTGGTCGGGCTGGGTGTACGGCCTTTCCGTGCTGGGCGATCGCCTCTACGTGCTGGGTGACGACCGCCAAGAAGGCAAACCGGAGGGGAATCGCTTGACGGCCTTCGACGTCGATTCGGGTGCGGTCATCGATGATTGGTACCTACAGGGGCCGGATGCGTTCTTCGCGACGGGGGGACTGTGGTGCGGAGGGAGCTTCTGAGCAGACGGAGGTTGCTGTCAGTCACCGGGGGCCGAGCAGGGCTCGACCCGATGGCTGACGGTTCATCCACTCCAGCGCGACGCGCAGATCGGCGAGCTGGATTCGCTCCTTGGAAGGGAGAACGACTTCGCCATCTTGCATCCGTTGAACGTCTCGAACGACGAGTTGCCCGTCGCCGGTGAGTGCCGCGCCGATCAGAGCATCCGAGTTCTGCACGCGCTCGAGCATGAACTCGCCAGACGCCTGAGGTGCAGCGTGAAAGGTTCGCCCGGACTCCGTCGATGAAGGTTGGACGTCTGCGTCGCGTGTCTGAGACATTCGTTCGGGTTGCACCCTGCAGCGTCGCGATGGGGCAGAATGGGTCTCATTCCCGTGCGTTCCGCCGAGAGTGAGCGCTCGCCAGTCCTCGACGTGAACGAGGTCACACGGCCGTGGCTCCCGCAGTGCTTTGTTGCGTGTGCGCCTTGTAACGTGGCTCTGCAAGCGGTAAGCAGCCCCGGGAGTTGGCCGATGGAGTCGTCGGCTTGCGGGGGGTGCAATCAGCCGGAATTGTCGTGGAGGTTTGTCTTGGCGCAGGGTACCGAGGTGCTGCGTACGAGAAACACGCTGGTTGGGGCGAGTGATCGCACCGCCGTGAAAGGGGAATCGAGATGACGAGCACCAGGATGCGATGGATTGGATTTTACAGGATGAGTCGTCCCGCATGGCTCTGCAGCTTGACGAGTGTCTGTCTTGCGGGGTGCTCGTGCTCCGAGTCGAAGGACCAGGACACCACGCAAGATGCGTCGGCGGTGCGCGATGCGGGGGGACGAGATGACTCTAGTGCTCCCGGTCCAACTACTCCAGCAACCACCTCGCCGGTGGAGGGTGGTTCCGTGCCGGCCGATGCCGGGTCAGGGGACGTTCCCCTCGACGCGACGGCGCAGCTCGCCGATGCAGCGTCGGATGCCGCTGCCGGTCGCTCACGAGCTCGCTACACCTCGGGGAGCGTAGCGCTGAACGAGGGGGCCTGTCCTCCCGGAGCGACCTACGAGCAGCGAGACCTCGCCGAACCCAGCGACGTCGAACCCAGCGACGGCCGCATTCAGACCGAGTTGGTGATCCGAGTGCGGCAGCGGTGTGTCCCGGTGTGGACGGGCGAAGAGTGGGAGATGCAAACCTTACACCTGCGGAGCTATGGATTTCCAAAAGACCCTGACCAGCCGATCACGCCCGAGATCGCAGACGACCCCGACAGCCCGCTAATCACGTGGAGCTCGCCTGGTCCGACGTTCATCTTGCACCCTGCGTCGAGTCCGGGCGCCAATGACGGGTCGCAGTTCGAGATGCGCCTGTACAATCGGATGCCGCACCAGAGCGATCCGACTGCGTGCGTGCCAAACGAGAAATGCAACACCTCGGGACCCGATGCTGGCGTCAACCCCGAAACCGGCGAGTGCTGGGTGCGGCCCAGGGCCGATGCGGGCGGCGTTCCTGCGACGGTCCCGTCGCAGGTCGTCGACGGTAAGACGATTGAGCCGCCGAACTGCTTTCATGGGTCGAGCTCCACGAACTTTCATTTTCACGGATTCCACGTTTCCCCTCAGTTGGGGCAAGACTTCGTCGGTTTGGAAATCCGCCCTCCACAACCGCCCGGAGCTACGCACGTGGATGCAGGGGCGTCGCATGGTGAACATGGTGTGCTCGTGTACGGGCACTTCGACTACGCGCTGGACCCGCTGCGCTACACGCAACCGCCCGGGACGCACTGGTACCACGCTCACAAACACGGCTCGACAGCCCTTCAAGTCCTCAATGGCCAAGTGGGTGTGTTCGAGGTACGCGGAGAGTTCGACGACCAGTTGGAAGCGTACTTCGAGAAGGATGGCGGGGGTGAGTTGACGGACCACCTGCTCGTCGTTCAACAGCTCGCGGAGCGGCAGCCCGGACTCGGTGGAGGTGAGCCGGCGCAGCTGCTGGTCAATGGTCAAGCCAATCCGATCGTGCGCATGCGGCCTGGGGAGATCCAACGTTGGAGACTCGTCGGGGCGACCATGCAGAGCTCGGCTTCGGTACGCATCGGGTTCTCCGATCGGGGGCTGAGCGAGGGCAAGGCGGTTCCCGTCATGAAACAGATCGCCATGGATGGGGTTCAGTTCTCGCCGGACAACTACCGCTGTCAGCCGTTCCTGAACGATCCGGATTGCTCCGAGCAGGACGACGACTCGCGCTTCGACGAAACCACGGATTTCGACCTCAACCCCGGCAATCGCATCGATCTGTTGGTTCGAGCACCGACGACTCCGGGTACGTACTGCATTCTGCACACTGCCTCCACCCAAACGGGTAGCGGCAGTGCGGACGCGGGGGCAGGTTCGGGCAGTGGCGCCGGTTCCGGCAGTGGAGCTGGCACCGGCGGCGGGGAAGGCCGCTCGGCGATTGACATCGCGCGTGGGCAAGTGGCGGCTGCAGCGATCGAACTGTGCGGAGAAACCGACGGGAGCCCCCCATTGTTCACGCTCGTCGTCGCGGGTGAAGCACGTTCGATGACCTTTCCCTCTTACGAGCAGTTCCCGCAGATGCCGGCATACCTGGACGACATACCTGCTGTGCAGGACGCGCAGAACGAGCGCAACATCTACTACGAAATGGTCAACCAGACGAACCTCACCGAGTCACAGTTCTGGATCAATCAGACCAAGTACGATCCGAGTTGTGCCAACGAAACACTGACGATGGACGTCCCTGAGCAGTGGACTCTGTGGAACAACAGCCGTGTCGCCCACCCGTTTCACATCCATCAGAACCCGTTCCAGCTCGTCGCTGAACAACGCGGCACTTATCGTCATCCCGTCTGGCGGGACACGCTGGCTCTTTCGACTGCGGCGACGACGCAAGCCCCGAACTCCGATCCCACTACTTCCGGCTGGGGGCAATCGACGATCAACATCGTTGCCAAGGAGTTCTCCGGTGCATTCGTCAACCACTGTCACATTCTCGGTCACGAGGATCGCGGAATGATGCACAACACACAGGCGAGCTGTGCCGACGGCTCTTGGGGCACGACTGGGCCGGTGGAGGATCCGAACCTCTGTGACGAGCAGGGTTTCTGCCCCAGCGACTGCGAAGTGGGGACCCCCTTGCCGGCCAGTCCCCAGTGCGCCGCTCCGCCGGACCAGATGAGCGACTGGCCCACGGCGTATGGGTACGTCTCGGACTAGTCTGCCCTTTCCGAAACTCGGAAACCTCCCAGGCGGCTCGTGGTCACGCTCAGTGCGGTCGCGGCAACGCTTGTCTCACGTTTGGGGTCGGCGCGAGTGTGTCGTTCGAGGTCTGGCGCTCGCGAAGGAGCGCGTCGACGGACAGCGGCCCACTTCCGCAAACCGTGTAGACGACGAGCATCGCCAGTACCAAAGCGCTGAGTTCCAGAGATTGCCCGCTTCTGAGTAAGCCGTCCCCCCAGTGGAAGAAGACGGCTCCCGCCAGGACTGGAACCTGCAGGGCGGCAGCCCACCGTGTTGCCAGCCCGAGCCCGAGCAACAGGCCGCCGCAGAAATGCGCCAATGCCACCGCGTGGAGCACGGCAAGTGGCATGAACCAATCGCCCGACGTATGGATGAGATCGACCAGTTGCTGTGGCCGCGAAGTGAACATGATACCACGCGCGACCAATGCCGCCCCGAGATAGATTCGCAGCACGTCCAGGCCGACCTCCGGTCGACTCGAGTACCTCGCCCAATCCGACAGGTTTGTACGCATGACCACTTCTCCCATTCCGATGCTTCACCCCAAACGCCTGCCGACGAACGCCAGCGCCCACGCGA
This sequence comes from Deltaproteobacteria bacterium, assembly GCA_003235365.1. Taxonomy (GTDB): domain Bacteria; phylum Myxococcota_A; class Polyangia; order Polyangiales; family Polyangiaceae; genus SZUA-265. The sequence goes on along the minus strand of QJWJ01000007.1, from coordinate 19,981 downwards.
GCCTTGGCAGGCTTTGACTTGCCCCCGATCCACACAACCGCCTCGACATCGATGCGCCTGTGCTGCGCCCCTGCCAAGGCAGGGGAACGACCCTATTACGACCCAGAGGGAGACGACTTGCAAGCAGCCTCGGACGCGGCGCTGCTCGCGCCAGCACCAGTACGCTGCTGCACAGCGGCGCTCGAACGAGGTACTGGACACTTGCAGAGGGAAGTTGCCGCTTCTGGTGATCAGAAAGCTGGGCGAATGTTCCCGGTTCTGGCGCGATGACGGACCGGCGAGACCGGTGCCCGCTCGCCTTGGCAGGCAGCCGACGACACGGGCGACGCAGGGACCAAGGGAGCCGACGGTCCCCAAATGGGGCAGAGGGGGGATCGCTCGCCGTCTCGCGAGCGAAGCATGGGTACGTCGTTGCGCACCGCGTTTTGGGAGCATCGCGCGCTCCCGAGATGGAGAAATCGCCGCGCCGAGAGTGATCGGGACGGGCGCAGTCGGCTCGCGCGCCGCTAACGGCGCGGCCGCACGAGGGTTTGGTCGACTCGACGAGGGCGACGCGTCGTGGTGAAACGGCAGCCGCCATCTGCCGCTGAAAGCCGAAGATTTCGAACGATCGACCTCGGAGCGATTCGTGACGTCTCGTCAACAGTGTCGTGATGAACCACGCATGTGTGTGCCGCGGGTCCGATGGCAAGTTGAGCCCTACCTCACGGTGCAGCCTCCTGACCGTGATCGACACCAGGACGAGGGATCCAAGCACGATGATTGACGCCTTTGGCTCGCGCCTGCTGGTTTTACTGCCGTTCGGAGTAGCCTTCGCGTGCGGCCAAGGTCGATTCAGCCACGCGACGGAACAAGACTTGCTCGTCGACTCGGGTTCGATGACGGGTCGACCGAGTCCGAAGGGGACGGGAGTGGGACCGCTCATGCCCAACGACACCCCCGACCCCTATCCGAACGACACGCTCGAAACCGACGATGTGGGTAATAGCCTGGCTGACTCTCGCGATGACGTTCCTGGCGGGCCCAATCCGTCGGGATCGAATTCACCGCAGGGAGCTGCCGGCTCCGCGGGTTCCGTCCAGGCTGAGTGCGGCAACGGGATCACCGAAGCAGACGAGGCATGCGACGATGGCAATCAAGTCGATGACGACGGTTGTACCAACGGGTGCACGCTTCCTAGCTGCGGCGACGGGATCCTGCAGCAGCCTCGAGAGGAGTGCGACGACGGCAACGATACCGGTGATGACAAGTGCACCAATCAGTGCACGCTTCCCAGCTGTGGGGATGGGATCGTATCGACGGGCGAAAGTTGCGAGGACGGGAACCTGGTCGACGGCGACGGCTGCAGCGCCACCTGTCAAAGTGAGAGCTGTGGTGACGGCATCAAGGCGTCGGGTGAATGGTGCGATGACGGCAATCTGGTGGACGGCGACGGCTGCAGCGCCACTTGCCAAAAGGAAGGCTGCGGCGACGGGATCACATCAGACGGCGAAGCGTGTGACGACGGCAACGCAGTGGATGGGGACGGCTGTAGCTCCAGTTGCCAGGAGGAAGTCTGTGGCGACCGGATCGTCTCCGGTGACGAGACTTGCGACGACGGCAACGCAGTGGATGGGGACGGCTGTAGCTCCAGTTGCCAGGAGGAAGTCTGTGGCGACCGGATCGTCTCCGGTGATGAAACCTGCGACGATGGCAATCGAGTCGATGGAGACGGCTGCAGCGCGCTGTGCGAGGAGGAAGTCTGCGGTGACGGCAAGACGACCGGCAACGAGGAATGTGACGACGGAAACGCCGCCGACAACGACGGTTGCAGCGGTGCTTGTCTGGAGGAGTATTGCGGTGACGGCATCGTTCAGCCCCCGCGCGAACAATGCGAGGATCTCAACACGGTGGATACCGACGTGTGTCGAAACGGCTGCATGCACGCGGCATCGCTCAACAGCCTCAGCGGTTCTTGCGCCCAGACCGACCAAATCACGCAGACGGTGTGCATGGTCGCGACGGCCAACTGGTGCGCTCAATACGGTAACACGCCGATCGCTGGGATGGTCACGGGCGTCAAGGGCGACAACGAGTATACGGTGGGCTGCATCGTCGGTTTCCAGCGAAGAGAGGTCCCCACCTCACAGCTGGATCAATGCCCCGGTGGACGACAACAGAGCCCGGCGTGCCTGGACCAGATCCACGCGGCGTGTGTGGGGCTCGGGTTCGACCGTGGTTTCTACCTCGGCACGGGCAGCGGTGGCACCTACGCCGTCGCATGTGACGCGGGGACCACAGCGACGGAAGGTATCGCCGGCTGCAACGGGATCGCGGACACGAGCCCCGTGCCAGTCACTTGCGCCCAAGCGCTGTCTGCGAAGTGTGGTAGCGGCAAGGGCGGCATGATCCAAGCTCGAGCCGCGTCGGACCGAGTCACCTATACGTGCATCGATCTGTCGTTGACCGGAAGCGTGCGTCAGTTTTGACCGGTAGCGCTCCGCGCAGGGCCCACGACGATCGAGCCCCTCGGACCGGCGGTGAGTCACCGCGGCACACCGGCCCCTGACGTCAAAGCTTGGAGTGAACCGGGAACCGCCCCGCTGAGCGCAAGGATGGCAAGCCGCCGCGTTTGCCGTTATGTACCGGTCGTGGACCTACCGAAACGGGGCCTGGGCGCTTTGCTCTCGTGTTGCACAGCCTGCGCCAGTGACGGAAACGATGCCGTCGGGACCCGGGCGGGGAACCCTGCGCCAGACGGCGTCGTCGAGATGGCCCCCGGAGCCGACAGCGGTTCGGATGAACAGGGGACGAGCGGAGTGAGTACGATGCCCCCGCCCGTTGTTTCACCGCAGAGCTCGGGTGCCGGCGGCGGACTTAGCGTCGCAACAGGTGATCGACTGCCGCCGAACGTGCCGGTTACTGGGGATGGTGGGCCCCGCAGTGAGCCGACTTCGTTCGCCCCGATCAGTGACGCTGGCCCGGCCGCGCCCGCCCTGGCCGAGGGTCGCGATGCAGGGGACTGGGACAACGATGCCGTCGCGCCAGCGCGAGGGCAAGATGCCGCCGCAGAACTTGGCTTCGATTCGCCCCTGTTCGAACTGCCCGAGGAGGAAGACTGCACCGGCGTGGAGTTCTTCGATCCCATCGTTGCGTGTGAGGATCTGGGCGGACTTTCTCTGGCCAACCCCATGTTGATCACCGACGACGGCGAGTGGAATCCGGGCGAGGTTGCGACACTGTGGATCGATCTCGTGAGCGCGGAGCGAGACTCGAATCGAGACTACGTTGCGACTGCCATCGTCGCCGCTTTCGACGTCGAGAGTTCGGCGTTTGCGTCCGTGAACTGGATAGATATGGAAACGTTTGGGCTCAACGCCGGACAGATACATACCCACCGAATCGAGCTCACCCTCTCGGACGCCGCACCGCGGGGCGCCAAGGTTCAGCTTCACCTGGAACCAAGCACGTCCGACGGGCATACGACGGGGTGCGATTGCCCACAAGTCGAGGTCTCGGGATTGACTTTGGCGTTCGAAGTTCAATGAGCTCCTGCGAGGTCCGTGTCTGGACGGCCGCATCGGATCAGCGACTGCAGGGTGAGAGGAGGAACGGTGGAGACGACGAGCTCAGGGTGGACAATCTTGGATCGAGAGGCGGGGGTACTGACGCGAGAGTACAGATTTGCCGGAAATGCGACCGCCAGGACCTTCGTGGCCCGGATGGACGATGGTACGTTGCTGGTCACCAGTCCGTCCATCGAGCTCTCCGACGAGGCCGCTGCCGAGCTCAGCGACTTCGGCACGATCGGGGCAATCGTCGCGCCGAACGGCTTCCATCACCTGGGACATGCGACGTGGCGCAAGCGTTTTGGTGACGTGCCCCACTACGCGCCTGCACGAGCACTGCCTCGGATTGCAAGGAAGAACCCAAACGTCGGAGAACTGCTGCCGCTCGATCGCCTTGCGGCGCGACTTGGTGACAGCATCGGGATCCACGAGGTCGACAACACGAGGTGTGGCGAAAGTTGGACCTGGGTTACGACTCCCACTGGGCGGATTTACTACACCTCTGACGTTCTGGCGAACATCCAGACCCTACCGCCAGCGCTCATGGGGTTGGTATTTCGGTTCACCAAGAGCGCTCCGGGGTACCGTCCGTTCCACCTCGCGCTTCGGTTCATCGTCAAGGACTCCAAAGCGACTTTGCGCGCCTTGCGGGACGACATCGAAGCGCGCCCGCTCACCGTAGTCGTGCCCGGCCACGGCGATGTGCTGGCGGAGCATGGGCTCCAAGCACGCACGGTCGACATGCTGCAAGCAGCGGTCTGACGGCGCCGTGCTCACTCTTCGATCATACCGCTCATCATCAGGTGCAGATTCTCGTGGAAGTTCGGCAGGTCCGCAAACAGCAGTTCTACTGCGTTCGCCCAATGGGCGCTGTCGACGAGCGGATCGTCCTCGATGGCTTGGCTGATCTGGGTTCGCCACGCCTCCAACTTCTCACCTACGCTCTGTTGTGAGTAGGGGCCAGCGATGAACTCCTCGGCGATGGCGAGCTGGCGGTCGTAGATTTCCTCCCGCAAGATCTTGAGCAATGGGTCGCAATCCATCGGTCGGATCCGCCACTGAAACCCCAGGGCATCGAACGTGGTCGTGTGATAGTCGCAGGTACTGGAGATGACGTTCCAGTTGGGAACGTCGTATTCCTCGTACGGGGCATTGTTGGTCCAGAACAACGGTTCCGGAAACCAAAACGTCTTGTCGAGATCCCAGGGGATGAGGATGAACCGCGCGCTCTCGGCGTCGTGGTACCAGTAGAAGTTGTGGTTGGAGTCATGGCCTTCGTTGGGCCAGAACAACAGTATCCCGTCGTAGTTGTTGATGGCGCGATCCACGACGATGTATCGGGCGAGGGCGTCGAAGTCGAGCTGCGTCGTCAGCGGCTCAGCCGACGCCATCTCCGTGGCTGCGACCACCGAATCTCTCAGCTCCAGGAAGTCTGATACGTCGATGAGCTCCGGTTCATCGTTGGTCTTCAACGCCGCCTCGGCCTCGCTGCTGGTGACGTGCGCAGCCGGCCAAATCTGCTTGTAGAGATTGCCGTCGCCGGAGTTCGGAAAGCGGTTCGCGGTGAACCTGCCGTCGATCTGCTCCACGGCTGCGAAGAGCCCATGATACTCGCCGTTGATGTACACACGTGCATGCGCCATTCGTGGCGCGATGATGCCCATGTCTCGGAACAAGGAATAGCCGAGACGCTCGCGGAGTTTGCTGGGGTCAGCCGACATCGCGTGCAGGTTCAGCTTCTTGAGACCGTTGACCCGGGCGCCGTCATCGTATCGGTCGAAGTCGAGTTTGAGCGAAAAGCGCTGACAGACGTCGACATCTCCGAACAAGGGGTCGACGCGCACCACTCGCTCACCAGTTCGGGGAACGACGCACCCCCAAATCGAATAGTCGCCTTTGAACCGGACTCCGATCGACGGAAGGTCCACATCATCGACACGAAGGGCGGCTTCGACGTAGCGGTCGGTGTTGACCTCGAGGCTGGGCGACACGAGCGTCGACAGGTCCGTCAGTTTCGCATACTCCTCGTCCGTGAAGGTGAGATAGTAGGACTTGATCTGTTGGTCGTCGAAGACGTCGTTGCCGATCTCCGGGTTGGCAATCGGCGGGGAGGTCGGCTCGTCCTGGCTGGGTTGAACGCCCGCGTCAGCGCCCGGATGGGGAGAGCCTGTCGCAGGCGTGGTCGGGCCCTCCGGAACCGGCCCACGCGCGTCATCGCTGGGCGGAGGCTCAACCGTTGCGTCCGTTGTCGGTGTGCTCGGGTTGGGGGGGCTGTTCGCTGATGCGCTGGTGTCGTCACCAGGAGGGTTGCCCGTCGCGTCGTCTGCAGGGCGCCCCGGCACAGTCGTGGTGCTCGCATCGGCCGTGCTGCCGTCGGGTTCATCGGTTTCTGCGCGGCGGTCGTCGGTGCGAGGCTCGTTGCTGTCAGGGTCGCAGCCGCCAACGACGAGAAGGGTCAACGCTGTGGCAAACGACGTGATACGTGTGAACCGATGGGCCATGGGGTCTCCTGTGAATCGAGCTGGCCGTAGGGATGTCGCCGGCGAACGTGGTTCTGTTCTCCCGGCAATCACCCGACTGCGCCCCGCGAAGCCACCGCCCGTCCGGGGTGGCCGCTTGAGCAATAGCAGTTTTGCTCGCGAGTGTCAGTGGGCGGATGCGGCGCGCCAGCGGCTGCATCACGACCGCGACGCAAGATCTTGCGTCGTCATGCCCTGGAGCACGCGAGTTGGCTACTGATCACCCGTGAGAACAACACGAGAACGGTCCGTTTGGGGGCCGTGTCTCATCAGTGCGCGCGACAGTGTCGTTCATGCGCGACAGATCGGAGGCCCCGAACGAGTTCGCTTCCGCGCGCTCGTCCAGGTGGAGCGCGAATCGCAAGTTGGAGGCGCAGTTTGAACCGACGAGTCCTGTAAAGTCCCGAGCGTTGACAGGCACGGCATCGGGGTTCGTTCCGCTCCGCTGCGTGAGCGCCCGCACTGTCACGGCGCTCACGCAGTGGCTCTGCTCAGGGAGCGAGGGTGAGATTCCCCGCGTCCAGCGCAACTTCGTAAAAGCCGTGTTCGTTCCAGGGCAGCGGAGTGCCGTCTTGCGAAAGCGTACCGCCGTCCACCGTGACGCGCAGGTAGTGGCCGGGGGGGAAGGGATCCTTCAGCGTCCAAGTCCAGGTCTGCGAGTCGCCGTCCATCGACGAGTCGCCGTCCTTGAAAGCTTTGGCACCCAGGATGTAGGCGGCCACCTGCTCCATGGATCCAATCCAGATGTCCAGGCCCTTGGCGTACTCCACACCCTCGTACCAGCCGTCGAAGCTGACGGGCTGGTAGCCACCGCCGCCACCACTGGTGAACCCATGAATGCACACGGTCTGCCAGCGCCCTTGCGCGGCGCTGTCGGCGTAGCCCTTGAACGTGTCGAAGCCAGCGCCTTGTGCCGGCAACGCCGTCGGCAGGTTGCTCCAATCCACGTTGCCGTCGGCACCGACGGTTCCGCCGTTCACGCCGCGGTCCAGCAAGAAGAGCCGGCCAGTGATGTCCACGAACCCACCCGTCACGCCATTGGGGGCGGCCATCGTGTAAGCCGTGATGCCGTAGTTGTCCATCAACCACGTCTGCCCATCCTGAGCGTCTTGGCCGTTGGTAGTGTGGTTGCGCGTGTGATTGCCCAGCTCGTGCCCGATGCCCATGTCGAGCGCTTCTTGGTACATGCCGTTGAGCGGGTCACCGCCGGCACCGTTCGCCAGGTACCAGGTGAACGGTACGCCCAGCTCGAGCATCTTGTCCTTGTTGCCGTGCTGGCTTCCCGTCGCGTCGTCGAACGAGTAGGTCAGCGCGCCCCCGAAACCTGCCCAGTCCAACACCTGGAGATTGCCGGCCGCACCACTGGGGCGTGGCATTCCACCCTCTCCAGGTTCCATGACTCCGGACGGATTGGGCTCGCCCATCGGCTCGGGCTCGGGGGTGACCGGTTCGGGGGTGACTGGCTCGGGAGTCCCCGGCTCCGTGGCGACGGGCTCGGGGGTGACCGGTTCGGGGGTGACTGCCGGGCCCGTGGGGCCCGTGGGGCCGACGGGAGTAGGCGTGACGTTCGATGCGCTAGGCGTGACCGGCGGTTGCGGCGTCTCACTGGGCGTCGGCGTCGGTTGCTGGCTACTGGCCACCGGTTGGGGTCCGGCCGGTACCACGGGACCGGGGCCGGTCGCGCTCGGTTGTGGCGGGGGAGGCGTCGTCGTGTTGGCTGAGTCAGACGCGACGGGAGTGCCTGACGGAGCGCCCGTCGTGGCCGATGACGATGCCCCGTCCGTCGAGTCCTCACCGCCACACGCAGAGAGAACGAACGGAACGAGAGCGGGAACCAGGGCTAGTCGCTTGTACATGTCGAGGTAGGTTTATCCCACTCGTGGCCACCGATCGATCAGGGAAAATGTGACCCCTGATCCGCAGATCGCGGCAGAAGCAAACCAGGTAGCGATCCCCTCACGTTGGCGGATTTTTCGCGTCGTGGCGGTGACGCGGCAGTTCGCTTCACCCCGCGCTGGCCATGCGTCCACCCAGTTTGGTGCGCGGGGTCGTGAGGCAAACGGGGCGGAGCGCTCACCCGGCGCGGGAGAGCCACGGTTCGCCGGTAGCCCCTTCAAGCGCCATCGCCACTGCACGCCAGCGTCGCTCGGTCGTCTTCAACGGCCTCCGTCGGCGCTGTCAGTGTTGGGGGTGCCCGCGTCGTCGCCGAGACCGTCGCCGTGCTCCGTGCCGTCTCCGTGTCGGAGCACGGTCAGTCGGTAGTCGAACAGCTCGGCCCCGGGTGCGCTCGAGATACTGACGGTGAACTGACCGCCTTCGATCACTTGGAGCAGCTCGTCTTCGACGTGCAACAGCGGGCATTCGCCTCCGGGTGAATGTGCACTCCTGACCAACAAGCCCCCCGCTGTCTTTACCTCCACCGTGAGCTCCGGCGCGTCTTCACACGGAAGGCCAAATGCGTCGCTGATCGAAAACTCGACGTGTTGCGCGGTTTCGAGGCCAAGGCTGAACACGTCGGTGTCGCATGCGCCACCGACCGAGCCTGCAATCGTCACGGACTCTTCACCCGCGGGCAGCACGTTGGCGGCGAACGGATCGTCGTTGGGCTCGACTTCGATGGCGTCGCCTGCGGGCAGTTCGATGCGGCACAGTTCGTCGCAGCCGTCGCCATTGATGGTATTGCCATCGTCGCAGGCTTCTGCGTGCACCTTCTTGTTGTCTCCACACACCGGGTTGACGACGACGACCTGCAAGCCCGCTTCGGGGTGGGTCAGGCCGTCCACGCCAAAGAAGCGAATGCCGGACGTATCGGCGACGACCGTAAAGTGTTCGGAGCCCCCAGCGGGGCAGTGATCTAGCGCCGCCTCACAAGTGCGAACATCACACTCCGGTAGCACGTACAGGGCAACATCGCGATCTTCGACCCCCTTGACGCGCACGTGCCACCGTTCACCTGCGGCCATATCGACTGCAAAGAAAACGTCGGGGGAGGACAGATCTCGCTCGATGCCACACGACTGAAGATCCGAGATGTCGTTTCGAGCTCCGGAAATGTCGAGTTCGACGAAGTCGTGACTCGACCCGAGTATCGGCACGTCCGGCTCAGGGACGCAAAAGTCGGCCGAAGCGAGACTTTCGCCAGTCGGTTCGGTGTGCCCCTGTGCATGGGCACCGGCCTCTGCGGTGTCCCCTGCGTGCGGACCAGGCCCTTTGGCCTCTGGGTCACTGCCAACGTCGTCCATTTCCTGGCCGGTCGAACGCGGCTTCGCCTCGATTTTCGCTTCGAGGTCGTCGGTGAACTTCATGCACGCGGATGCGAGCCAACACGCCAGCGGAGCGCCGAGCGCAACCCAGCGTTTGAGCCGCGGCGTCGGGTCGCGCGCGGACCGGTGGGCGAGGGGTTCCAACTCTTGCAGTTGCATCTACTGAGCACTCCGATCAATCTTGTAGGCCAATTCGTTCATCTGCTTCGACTATGCTCCAACGCCTTCTCGGTTCTCGTCTCTGACGCGCATCAAGTCGAGAATGAGTGCTGCGGGATCGATCACGATCTCACCGGACGCCGTCTCGTCGTTCCCTTTGTGGAAGGCAAACTTGCCTCGACTCCAGTCGAGCATTTCTGCCATCGCAGCGCGCACCTGCGTCGCGCGAACCTTCGCCAGCACGCGCTCGGGAACCAGCCCGTGTTTGGCGATCTGCTCGGCGATCTCCTCCGCCGAGGTGGCGGAGGTCTTCCTCATCAGTTCGGAGATCTGCGCTTGCGTGATCAGTTTCTCGTGCAGGAGCGCCTGCACGACGGATCTGGACCGGGGCGACGTCGCGCCACAGATCATTCCATGTGCGAGCGTGATGCTACCGGAGGCGATTCCGCTGTGTATCTCGAGGCGCCCCGACAAGCGCATGTTGCGCAGGAGCTCCATCGCGTCGCTCACCGAGAACTCGCTGAGTTGACCCTCGATCGCGCCGGTGCTCAGCCCCGTTGGCGGTTTGCTGTTGCGCATGAGTTGCTGCAGCTCCGCCCGTAGGCTCTTGTTGTCGGGTGCCAATTCCGTTGCGCGAAGCAGAGCCCAACGAGCGCGATCGCGATGGCCTAGCCTGCTCTGAACTCGCCCCAGACCCTGATAGGCCTCCGCCCAATTGGGGCGATTCTTCGTGGCCTGTTCGTAGGCCCCAGCAGCCCTCGCCAGATCTCCCGCTCGTTCGGCGGATTGCGCCAGGAGGAAGTGCGCTTGCGCGTTGTTCGGTGCGAGGCCGATCGCCGTAGCCGCACTGTCGGCGGCGGCTGCACAACGCCCCACTTGCTTCTGCGCCATGCCCAGGTTGAGCCACGCCTCGGGGGAATCGGGGTGCTGCTGAGCCACGCGCTCCAACACGAGGATCCCCTTGAGGCTCTTGCCTCCCGCTACCAACGCGGAGCCCAATGCGGTAGCGGCTTGTGGATCCCCTGGCGCGAGTTTGACGACCTGCTCCCAAGCGGCGATGCATTCGTCGCGTTGGTCCAGCTCACCCAAGAGCTGCGCCAAGAGCCAAAACGCATGCAGTTCGGCGTCCGGTTGGCGCGTGGCCAATTCTGCGCATTGCTTGGCCGCCACGAGATCGCCCAACGAAAAGTGCGCTCGTGCGGACAGATAGTGAGTCCTCCAGGTCGCGGTCCCGCCGTCAACGGCCTCTTCTAGCACTTCCACCGCCGACTCCGGCGCGATTTCCATCATCAGCTCGGCAATGCTCTCCCGCGCTTCGAGGAGCGAGTCGTCCAGGTCCAGTGCCCGTTCGAACGCCTGGGTGGCTTCTGCGGCCAACCCCAGGCGGCGCAATCCTCGGCCAATGCGCATGCACGCCGCCCCATCCGCTGGTGCCAATGCCAGTGCGTGCAGTAGCGCGGCGCTGGCCGCCGCGTGGTTTTCAGGTTCCCGGTCGGTGTACTCTGCCAGCTTGGCGCCCAGCGCGGCCCACGCTTCAGGATCGCTGGGCGAGCGTTCAACCGCGTCGTGAAGTCGCTGTACCGTCAAACTCAAGCGCGTCATGGCCCACCCCCGTCGTTCTCACTCCGTCCGCAGATAGGGATTCTGCTCTACGGTAGTCTTGGATTTGGGTTTCACGTCGCGGCTCGGGTCCCGCTCCACCGCGGGGGCACTCGCCGGCTCTTTGGATGCCCCGCCGCTGCGTTCCGAGGCGCGTGCCGAAACCGTGCGGTCCTTGGGCTCTCGTTTGCCCGGACCCGCAACACGGGCTGGGCGGCGAGGTGTCTCGGTTTCGGGCACTTCCGCGCCCGCCACGACGCGCTCTGCGCCGTCTGGGCGAAAGCCCTCTCGAGGTAGCTCTGTCTCACTCGTCGGGTCGCCAGCAACCGCCGATTCGATCGACGGTTCGCGACCCGAGCTGGAAGCAATGGGCGCTTGGGGAAGGGCGACCGCGGCTTGCTGGGCGGTGGTGGGTTGCGCCCGATCGGAGACGAACGGCTGAGATGCCGACGAGTTGGTCGGCGATGGAGTTCCCGCTCCACCCAGCTGCACGCCAACGAACAGCGCTCCGCCCACCAGCGCGGCCACGCCCAGCGCCAGCGCGGCAACCCGTGACGGGTTGCGCTTGAAGTCCGGGGGCAGCGAATCGTGAGTGCCGCTGATCGACGCTGACGTCGGTGCGGCGAGCGCTTCGAGGAGTTGCGGATCACTGGGCAATAGCGACTCGGGACCGGGCGCCTCGTTCTCCCGACTCAGGTCGTCCCAGGTCAGCATCGACTGCTGGTCGGTCGAGGTCGGGGTGACGACGGGTTGCAAGCTGCTCACGGAGAGCGTCAGCTCTGGCAACGCCATCACCTGGCTCGTCACGGGTTTCGCCTTCGAGCGGAGGAATTCTCGAGTGCGTTCTTTGCGCTCTTCGAGTTTCTCGCCGAAGGTCGACGAGACGAATCGCGCGACGTCACCCGGCGCACCGAGCAAGTTCGCTTGCATCGCGGCTTCTCTCAGCGCGCGTCCCATTTCTTCGGCGGATTGGAAGCGTTTGTCGGGATTGCGTTCCAGCGCCTTCAGACAGACCGCATCGAAACAGGCGGGGGGATGCAACCCGATGCGGCTCGGCGGTGGGATCGTCCGCTTGAGTATGTTGTACATCGTCGCGTGTGGGCTGGTTCCATCGAACAAGCGACGCCCGGTCAGTGCGTTGTACAGCACGATACCCGCAGAAAACAGATCCGACCTGGGGTCGATGGAATGGTTGGAAACCTGTTCAGGCGACATGTACGCCGGCTTGCCGCGAATCACCCCGGGGCTAGTCACCTGCGGGGTGCCCTTGGCCTTCGCAATTCCAAAATCGATCAGGCGACAGTGTCCATCGACTCCCACCAACATGTTCTCTGGGGAAACGTCGCGGTGCACGAGCCGCAGCGGACGGCCATCATCGTCCACCAAGTCGTGAGCTGCCTGCAGGCCACTCAACGCATCCAACAAGATGGGGACGATCAGGCGAGGGGGCCGTGTGTTCTGATGATGATTGAGCAAGTCCGCCAGGGTGCAGCCCTCGACGTAGTCCATCACGATGTAGAAGCTGTCCCCGGCCGTCCCCACGTCGACGATGCTGACCACGTTGGGGTGGTGCAGCCGCGCAGCGATGCGCGCCTCGCCCTGCATCATGTCGACGAACTGTTGGTCGCCTCCGAGGTGATCGTGGATCACCTTGACGATGAACAATCGATTGAACCCGCCCTCGCCGACGGCACGGGCGAGGTACACGGAGCCCATGCCTCCGCGACCGATGCGGGCGATCACCTCGTAGCGCCCGAACGTTTCGGATTTCTGGGAACTCGGCGAAGGCACCACGTCAGAAGGTTCCCGCTAGTCCGTTGGGGGTCAGGGCAATGTGCGATTCGGAGCTGGGATCCTCCCAGTCGGTGACCAATGCCAGAATGATGGCAGTCACGCCGAACGCTGCGGTCGCCCCCGCTGAGACGTTGGCAAACAGTTGAGCCTTCTTGCCGCGATCGAAGTTGCTCTGCGTCGGATTTCGATCGAACTCCTCACGCCGGTCGAGGGTCTGCATCCCGAACCACGTCGTGCTCGCGCCGCCGGCGACGGTCAGCGAGAGGCTGACGTAGAACCAGGCGGGGTGCACTCCGTTGGAAGTCCGTACCGGCGGTGGCGGAGTCGGCGAGTAGTTCGCCAGCTCCGAGCCGTCGCTGCCTCCCGGCGCCTGCGCGGGGGATGGGTCGACCGTCGCGTCCGTGGCATCCTCGTCCGCTGGCGGGGCGAACTCCAAGGCGAGTTCATCACCTGCCGAAGCGTTCACCTTCTGGCCGTCTTTCGCACCACCGCCGAACCAAGCCTGAATCAGCATCTGTCCGGGTTTGCTGAAGAATGTGTGGTGCTCCGCCTTGTCGACCCCGATGGCGCGCCCGTCACTCGATACGCTGCAGGGCTCGACACAGTCCACACGGAGCAGCACGAGCTGTGGACGCAGTTCTTTCAACAACTCCCGGCTCAGCTCCACGGACTCTTCATCGTCGGGGAAGTCCCGCTCGAGTGTCGCGGCGTGGGTGGCCGCCAGCGCCAGGTTACCTGCCTCGTGCCGCATGCGCGCCGCGCTCCGCAGGGCGGCGGCGGACGGCATGATCGAATGGGCGAGTTCGAACTTCTCTGCGGCAGCGGCGTAGTCGCCCTCGAGCTGCGCCGCCTGCCCCTCAGAGAACGCCTTGCCGGCAGCGGTAACGTCAGCGAGCGCCGTAGCGCCGCCCAGCGTCAGCGCCATCCCCATGGCCAGCGTGACCAATCGCTTGATAGGCTGCATTTCTACTCCTAAGCTCTAAACTCTAGGTCGTTACCGTCCGTAAAGTCTACCTTTTGCAGATATATAACCGCGATGGGGCCCCGCTGATGCGAGCGCTGGAGACGCTCCGTTAACCGAAGTCTCCCCAGCGATCGCTGAGCGGAGAGGAATCGCATCCTACTGGACTACGGTGTGTCGACAACCTGGAAGAAGCTCATCATTCCGCGTTTCGAGTGTTCGAGGATGTGGCAATGGAACACCCAGCCACCCGAGGAGTCGTTGCCGGGAGTCTTCCCAGCAGCGGCCACTTGGCCTTCTCGGCCCGCGTCGTCGAAGCGGACGAGGGCGCGTAAGATGGTGCGACTGCTCCCCATCGCCCCGGGGCGGCGGGGGATGCGAATGGTGTCTTTGATCTCCGTGTAATCGAACGGCACGACAATCTCTTGCTCCTCCGGGGTCGCCGCCGCATCGTCCTGGAAGACGTAGGCGACGGGCTGAAACGTGAACCCGTGAGGATGGAAGTTGTGGTCGCCGCCGGTCATGTTCACGACGTTCCACATCCTCGTCTCACCGACGGTCACGGTGTGGGCATCCGCAGCGGTGACCGCGTCGAACGGTAGGGGCATGCCGTTCTTCATCTGCACGAAGAAGGTAACGTCGCCGTCCACGTTGGGCATGCTGTGTCCGAACATGACCGGGAGCAATGCGGCGCCGTTCGCCGACAGGGTCGGGATGCTCGTGAGCGGGGAGGGCGGTACGTATTCGTGCCCGTGCCTGCCGCCGACGACCTCGAAGGTCGCCAGGACCTGCGGGGCGGCCTTGCCATCGTGGTGCGCATGACTGAAGCCGATGCTCCCGTCGTCCATGTACGCCGCCTGGTGGCGACCGCGAGCATAATCGTGCCACTCGAGGGTGATCTCACCCTTGTGCAAGGGAGTGAAGACGATGTCGGCCCTCTCGCCTGGAGTGAGAATCAGCCCCTTGGACAGGTCGGGGTCGGACACCATCGGCATGTCCATGCCGCCGCTCATGTGGCCGGTGCCCGCGTCACCACCCATGTCGCCGTGACCTCCACCGCCGTCGTGAACCATTCCAATCGGGTCGATGCTGATCGCTTCCTCGAGCAGACCGCCGTCTCCGCCAATCCGCCACATGCGGGTGCCGGACAGTGAAATCCGCATCATTCGCGCGTTCGCGGTATTGACCAGGCGAAGCCGCTGGGGTTGGCCTCGCTTGATTTTCAAGGTGCGACCCGGGCGCCCGTTCACCAGCAGCACATTTCCTTCGCGGCCGTTCACCTGCGTCGTTGCGTTCTCCAATGGGTCCATCGGGAAGGGCGCCGCGACCTGGCCGTCGTCGTCGAGCAACACGTCATCCAGCACCAACAGGTGTTCGCTGCGCGGTAGCCTCAGTTTCCTGTCCTTCCGCTTGTCCCGGACTATCAGCGCGCCTTGTAGACCCTTTTCCACTTGCTCGTTGGTGCGGATGTGCGGGTGATACCAATATGTGGCGGCTCTCAGTAGCTTGAATTCGTAAGTAAACGTTCCGCCGGGGGCGATCCCGAGCTGGGAAAGGTTACTACCGTCTTGAGTCGCGGGGACGTCCACGCCGTGCCAGTGCACGGTCGTTTCCTCGGGAAGGTCGTTCTTGAAGTGAACGATGAGCCGGTCGCCCACGTTGGCCTCGATGGTTGGTCCAGGAACGACGCCGTTGTAAGTCCACACGGCGGTTTTCGCTCCCGTGCCGTAGTCGACTTTCGAAACCCTGGCATGCAAGAAGACTTCGACGACGTCCGGATCTGGGTTGTGATCGCGAAGGACCCGCGGCTCGAATCCGTCGCGGTGATGATGCCGGTCGTGATGGGAGGAGCCGCGCAGCTCCTGACCCAACTGTTCGGTGGCTCGTTGCTCGATGTACGTGTCACCCTCCTCGGTTTGCGGTGCCTCGGGCGAACCACAGCCTGCAAGCACGGCGAGCGCCGCACTCACCAATCCGCAACCAAGGGCTCTGCTGGCTCCCCCCGTCTCTTCCACGTCGAATCGTCCCCACATGTCCCACACTTCCTTTCCGCTGCATATCGTCCCGAAGAACTTAAGTCAGATTGACACGACTCGTTGCTAGATGGGCACATTTGACGCCCAAATATGAACAGGATAGGTCTCCTGTGTTTCAAAACGCAAGTACGCACACCGAGGGACAGGTGGTAATCCCGTCCATGGCTACCCCCGCACAGGTGACAGACACGCACCTGCGCATTCGGTGTGTTCGGATCGCCCGAATTTCCCTATTTTCGGCGATCTGGGTCCGAGCGGCGGCTGTGTGATCGCGACGGGGACGCTCGGTGAAACGCGCACGCGTTGCCGCAAGGGGATTACGCCCCTCACGGAACGAGCTTCGTGAAATGGTGCCGTCGCGGTTTACGACCGGCCGAGGCGCGCGCGTACTGACGTCCCTTCGGCGCGGTTTGGCGCAACCCTCGCGACGTCCCTTTGGCGACCTGGTGTGTGTCAACGGACCTGTCCAAAGTTTACTGCGCCGTCCGGTCTCCCCGTTTCGCTGGCGTGTTGGTGATCTCTCAACAGCTGCAGGCGCCACTGAACGCGAGTCTGCAGTCGTGATTGGGGTCACGGAGCTCGATACCTGACGACGCGGCGCGTCGTATGAAAACGTTGCCACGACGGCGAAGTGGGTTTACGACCGTTCGTCAGCAAAGGAGGACGGCTCGAGCATGCGACTCGAACCTCGTAGCCCTGAGGAGTTGGAAATCTCGCGGCCTTCGACGCGGTCGGGTGCTTGCCCCGCGGTGGAGCCGTCGTGACGTTCCATTACGATTTCGAGAGTTGGGTGGCGCTCAGCCGGCGGGGGATCGATGATCGACGGCGGCTCAATCCGGCCAGGGTCGCGCGAAACCTCCTCGATTTGCGCGCGAGTCTGGACAACCCGAACGCGCCGAACTTCGTGCCGCCGAAGTCGTCTCACGCCAGGCTCTTGGTCGCGACGTGGAACATCGTCAACCTCGGCGGTCGCGACCGCTACGACGAATCGATGTTCTACATCGCCGAGATCTTGTCGCGCTTCGACATCATCGCAATCCAAGAGGTCAAGGACGACCTGAGTGGTTTGACGACGCTTCGCGATCTGCTCGGACCGTGGTGGCGGTTTGTCGTCACCGACATCGCGCTGGGCGGCGAAGGGAACCACGAACGGTTGGCGTATCTCTTCGATTCGCGCAAGGTAGTGTTCGGCGGCATGGCGGGGGAGCTCGTGCTGCCATCCGTCGGCGGCAATCCCGTTGCCCAGTTCGACCGTACCCCGTACGTCGTGGGCTTCCAAAGCGGCTGGTTCCGCTTCGTGATGGCCACGGTACACATCAAGTGGGGGAGCAGTGAGGCCGACTTTCCGGCGCGGGTGGCCGAGATAGAGAACTTGGCGAGAGTGCTGGCCGAGCGCGCAGACTCCGGGGGCGTCTGGTCGCGCAATGTCATTCTGCTCGGCGACTTCAACATCTTTCACGACAACGCCCTGGGTGTGCAAGCGCTGGAGTCCAACGGATTCACGATCCCGCACACGCGCAGCGACCTACGTCAGACCAACGTCGGGCAGCAGGCTCGGTTCTATGATCAGATCCTCCACCGCTTCCCCCTCGCCGAGCGCCCCGACGTCATTCGTATGGGCGTCGTCGACCCGTTCGACGCCGTCTACTCGGACGGGAAGGCTGGCGACTACCTCGCCGAGCTCAGAACTGCCAGCGGGGCCATCCCCGCGGACCCCGACAGGTACTACCGCGTCGATTGGCGTCGCGACGAAATGTCCGACCACCTCGTGCTCTGGTCCGAGCTACAGATCGATTTTGCGCGGCAGTACCTGATGAGACACGGGGGGTAGGCGGGAGGCGACGGTCCGACAGCAGGACGCCCGCGCGGCGTGTGGTGACACCAACGGCGTTCGCGAGCATGCAAAGCCGCGCGGTTGCTGCGACAGGTCGATACGGTCCCTTCACTCGACGTCAAGTTGAGCGCCCGGCAATCATTTTGATGGGTCTCGGCGACACGAGTCTTCACGAGCCGACGCCGCGTAGCCAGGTGCGAGCTTGGCTCGCATCGTGCTTTGTACGTAGCGCCGCAGCGCCTTGGACAAACCAGGGAGCGAGCAATCGAAGGAGTCGAGTATGAGTTCGAAGCCAATCCGCCACGACATCGACGTCCGCGCTCAGTTGGCGCTGTCGGCGGATACACTTGCCGAGACCTCCGGTTCGACGCAAGACCCCGAGCGGAGTCGCATTCTGGCGGCGGGGGAGGGACAAGCCCCGCCGCTCGAAGGGGATGACGTTGCGGTGTTGGACGAAGAGTTCGAACCAAACGACGGTCCTGGTGGTGAAGGTGCTCAGTTGGTCGAGGTCGCCCCCATCGTGTCTCGAGTCGCCGTCGCCGCGCCGACGACGGCGACCGAGTTGGCCCAGGCGTTCCTCCTCGAAGCGCTCAAGCTCGTCACGACTGGCATTGATCCCATGGATCTCAAGTCCGGAATCGATGCTGCGGTCGCGGTGGTCGTGGAGGAGTTATCCTTGCAGTCCAAGCCGATCGATCTGGCCGTCGAGATTGCGCGCGTTGCTACGATCAGCGCCAACGGTGATGAAGAAGTTGGCCATCTGATTGCGGACGCGTTGCGGCAGGTGGGTCGTGATGGTGTCGTCACCATCGAGGAGGCGGAGACGACGGATACCACGCTGGCTCTAGCGCCGGGTATGCAGTTCGGGCGTGGATACCTTTCTCCGTACTTCGTCACGGACTTGGTGCGCATGGAAGCGGCGTTGCGGGACCCGTTGATCCTGATCAGTGAGACCGGCCTTTCCAGCATGCAGGACTTGGTTCCGCTTCTCGAAGCGGCAAGCTCGGCACGTCGCTCCCTACTCATCATTGCCGACGAGGTCGTGGGAGGAGCCCTGGCCGCCCTGGTGGCAGACAACCTCCGTCGCAAGTTGAGGGTGTGCGCGGTGAAAACCCCGCGGTTTGGCAATTCCGGGGCGGAGGTGCTGCACGACCTCGCGATTCTGTGCGGCACTCGCGTGTTCAGCGAAGGTGTCACCGGACGATTGAAGACGTTGACAATCGGTGAACTCGGCGGGGCCAGAGCTGCGCTCATCGACAGGACTTCCACAACGCTGGTCGGTCCGTTCGGTGTGCCCGAATCCATTCAGGGTCGAATCACGCAGCTGCGACGAGAGCTTGCACAGTGCTCGGCCGAGAACGAACGGAAGGAGCTTCAGAAGCGTATCGCCGACATCGCGGGGAGAGTTGCAGTGATCCAAGTTGGCGCACGGACAGACGCGGACCAGCAAACACGAGCGGCGCGTCTCGCCGATGCGCTTCACACCACGCGAGCGGCCATGCAGGAAGGCATCGTACCTGGCGGTGGGGCAGCGCTGGTACGAGCGCTCCGCGCGTTGAGAACTCTCAAACTGCACGGCGAACAGAACGAAGGCGCCATGGTCGTGCGGCGAGCGATTGCGCGAGCGACGCGGCGGAGCGCTCAAACCGGTCGCGCCGAGAGTGAGGTCACGACCGCCGCCGTGCAGCACGAGTCATGGGCGTCGAGCCACGACATCGCGACAGTGCCGGGGGCCGACCTGTTTCGGATGGGGACCGTCGAGCCAACCAGAGTGGTGCGGGTGGCCTTGCAGGAGGCTGCAGCGGTCACTGGGGTGATGTTGGCAACCGAGGCGTTCATCGGCAACCGAACTGACCGCTTCGATGAGCCTTGCGACCATCCACCGACAGTTGCTGACGGGCGCGCGGTCCCGTCCACCTCGACTCGCACCAGCTGAACCGAAACCGCGTTGTCCCGGATGCACTATTGGTGCAGGACGCCGTCGCGGGTTCTGCGAACGGCTAGGTTGTCTCGACCATCACCGGGAAGGTTGGACTGACTGTATGCGCGAAGAGGGGCGCGTCCACCCGAACCCTTCGTTGGCGATGCCGTGGTTGGTGCACGTTCCAAGACCGACCCGCCGCTGCTCGTTTGCTTGTAGTGCTTGAGTTTGCGGTACAGCGTTGCCGAACCGATTCCAAGCTGCTCCGCAGTGTGCGCCTGATTGCCGCCATTGAGCGCCAGTGCAGCCAGAATGTACTCCCTGACGACGTCTTGGAGTAGCCTGAC
>QJWJ01000310.1 GCA_003235365.1 Deltaproteobacteria bacterium | reverse complement strand
GACGCATGCACGGCGTTCGTGGCGGTCGCCGTGTTCGTCGCTTCAGCGCCCCCGAACAGCTGCCCGCGCCCAGGGCGTGGCGGGCAGCACGACCTCCACGCGTCGCCGTCCGGGTACTACTGCAGCGCCTGCGGACACAGGGAGCAACTGACGCATGACTGAACACTGCCCCGACTGCGGAAGCGACGAATGCGCAGCGCTGTTTTGGCCCAACGACTTGGGAGCTACCATTGGCTGCCTGATGCGCCAACTCGCCGCCACCAAAGCCGAGAACGAGCAGCTGCGCAGCGGTGAGCTCATTCGCAGTTGCCGAGGTTGTGCGTGTGCGAGATGCATACAACGAATTGAGCGCGGCTCACTTTGAGCTACTGGGGCAACACGCGGCACTGCGCGAACGGATCTACCGCCTCCACGACGGCAACAGCGAATCCGTCACGGGCACGCTGACGGTCGGCGAAGGTGGCATCCTGCTCGCGCGGGACCGGTGGGAGAGCTCTGACCTGGAGGCTGCTGCGGCGTTGGAGCCGGGGCAGAAGGTGCAGTTGTCGGAAGATGGGTTTTGGATTGAGAGGGTTGAGTGATGTCGCAACACTGGCGAGCTGATCGCGCCGCGCTGTGGGGCTACTCCGGCTGGAACAGTAGCTGGGAGCTTCCGCGGAATGGCGCGTCCGTTAGCCACAGCGAGAGCAATGCACGCGAAGTCCACTCGCGCATGTGTGACAAGTTGGAGCGTGAGGTCGCGGCCCATTACGCGCCGCAACTTGCCTTGTCGCAGCGAGTGATCGTCAAACTGGCGAATCGTCTCGGCGTTGACTTGGCAGATATAGAGGACGAGTTCGGCTGGAAGATGAGGAGCGAGTGATGGCGAACGATGAACGATGGTGCACTGAGCCGTGGTACCAGGAGTTTACCATTGGCGTGGAGTTCTTCGGGAGCACCAAGCCTATCATGGTACCATTCCACACTGGCAAATGGCTCCGTCGCGCGGCTGTTGTTGAGCATGTGACAGAACAGGCGAAGCGCATCGCCGACCTGGAATCCCAGCTCAGCCAGCTGAGGCACGACCGTGACGGCTGGAGAGACCTCTACACGGTGACGGCCGAAGAGCAGGCGAAGCGCATCGCTGAGTTGGAGGCCCAGCTACCTGTCAGCGTGTTCGTGCGGGATCTGAGCGACGAGGAGATCGACGAGATCAATGCGTCTCAATCTCTGCGAATTCCTACAGACCACGGAAGAGAGTTCGCTCGCGCCTGCATCGACGCCGCCACTCGCCTGCCCGACGGCGCAACCCGCGCCACGCATCGAATCAGCAGCGCTGGATGCCTCGGGTTCGAAAGCTCCGACGGGTCCGAGTCGGTGGCGCTTGCGTTGCCAGATGGGCCGGCGGTGGTGCACCTCGTCATCGTGCCGGAGGCGAAGCTGTGAACTGGCCGTGCACCCACTGCAAAAAGCCCCTCGGACAGCACGACGGAAGCCACGACTACGTGCCGCTGATTCCCAAGTTCGCGCTCTCGCTGTATGCACCATGGAACTACGCGATCCTACGACTCGGCAAGGACGTCGAGAACCGGTCTCGCGGGTTCATCCAGTGCATGCGACAGGAGATGCGCGGCGGTGGTTGGTTCTGGTTGCACAGCAGCAAGGGGCCTGCGCGCAAAGCCTTTGACAGCGAGCTGTTGGCGATGTGCCAGACTGCCATTAGAGCCGGATCTCCGGCGTTTCCGACATTGACTACTCGCCAGTTGGTTAACCATTGGCGCGGCCACATCGTGGGCATTGCCAACTACACCAGCCACATCGACTCCTGGCTCGGAACGCCATCGCCTTGGTGGGTACCTGGGCAAGCCGGCCTGCGCCTTGGTGAGCGCTACGAGCTACCAAAGCCCATTCCTGCGAAGGGCGCTCAGGGATTCTGGAGCATCAACGACGAAACCAAATGGCGCCTGGCCGGCGTGCTTACGGAGGCAGCGTGAACACCGCGCCGATCACCACACGCGATCCGCTCGCGATCCCGCCGTACCGATTTGCTGAGTTGCTACACCGCCTCGACAGCATGCGCCCGATCGACTGCAAGCGGGAGCTGGAGCGACTGTGGAAGCTCGGGTGGCACCAAGACGTCATACGCGAGCTCTGGAACGAACAGCGCGAGCGAAGGGGGTTGCGTGTCGTCGCGTGACGCAATCGTTCACCATGGAGACGGTATCCGAGGATTGCTCTCACTCGATCCGGGCTCCGTCGACCTGGTGCTCAGCGATCTTCCGTCGGGGGAGACCGCCGCCCCGTTCGACGTGAAGCCGGACTTGTCGGCGTTGTGGCTCGTGATGTGGAGCGTGTTGAAGCCGAACGGGATCGCCGTGCTCATGGCTTCGAGCCTGCGTTTCGCGGCCGAGTTGTCGCAACTGGAACACTTTCGCTACGACCTCATCTGGCGCAAGTCGGCTGCGAGTGGCTTCTACAACGCAGCAAAGCGACCGTTGCGGAACCACGAGTTCGTGTTGGTCTTCTGGCGCGAAGAGGGCACGTACAACCCGCAGATGCGATTGGGTTCGGTGCCCATCAGTTCGAACCGTGCGCCAGGCGGAGCGCTGCACAAGCCATCGCGCGGTGTGAACTACGGCAAGGCCGCGAAGTCGACCCGGTCACGCGCTGGTGAGCTCGAGCGCTTCCCGGTTTCGGTGCTCGAATTCGGGAGCGTTCCAAACGCGCAAGGGCGGCTGCATCCGCAGCAGAAGCCACTCGGCCTTTGCCAGAACTTGGTGCGCCAGTACTCCAATCCCGGCGAGCTGGTTGTTGATCCGTTTGCGGGAAGTTTCACGGTCGGCGCCGCTGCGCTGCGCGAGGGTCGTCGATTCATTGGCTGGGACAGCCAAGCCGAGTTCGCGGTGATTGGGAATGAGCGGCTTGGACAGCGATCACTTTTCGAGGTGCAGCCGTGACCTTCGCGACCATCGGAGACGCGCTGCTGCCCGCCACCAAGCGGAAGCTCGACGTTGCCCCGCATCGCTACCGCAAGCAGCGCGCGGTGCACTGGCCGCTGAAAGCCGAACCAACGCCCGTGCAGTTGACGCCCACGGGCGCGTGCTCGACCTGTCAGGCCCGCTGGGGGTTTCTCAATGGGCGCTGCCTTTGCTGCGGGGAGCCGCCGCGATGAGGGTCGTCGAAGGCACCGACCCGGCTATCCCTCGCGCCGAATGCGAGGGCTGCGGTGGCTACGCGTTGCTCAACGGAAAGCCGGCGGAAGTGCTGTTTCGAAGCCAGCACAGGGATTGCGA
>QJWJ01000058.1 GCA_003235365.1 Deltaproteobacteria bacterium | reverse complement strand
TATTCGATTGTTTGGACATGGTCTACTCCTCGGACGAGTTGAACGGGACACGATTCCCGGCGCGGCTGCGCGTTGTATGATTGTGCAAGTGACGTTCCAGACCGTGCACCGCCAGCTTCGCCCTTCATTCGTGCGACTGGCGGGTAACTCAGTGCTCATTGCTGGGCGGTGGCTTCCACACGCGCCAATCCGTGGCCTCCACTACCCACACATCGAACACGCCGGGCAACGACAATCTGTTCTTCCGTTACGCCCATCGTTAAAGCGTGAATGATTAACCGTGAGTAGAGAAACGAACGAGCAACGTTGCTTGTCCCGAACGCGTCGCTCTGATCCGTGATGCAACACCCCGACTCCAATCGTGAGATGCGCCGCCCCCCCGATGCACCGAGACTCGACCTCAACATTCACACGGGCGCTCACGAGGAGTCACGCGGTGAGAGGTCACGCCACCCTGCTCTCGGCGCTGGGCATCGATGCGTTCATTCGTCATCGAAACGAACGGCTCGTGTCGCCCCAGCACAGGCAGGCGGCGGGTTGAGCGGCCGCATCGGGCAAACCGAGAGACTGCCGGTCGCGCGCCGCAGCGTCGGAACACCCTTTCACGCACTCGGACGCCGGGACAGCCGCGCGTGTGGAGGCGTGGAGCACCAAGCCACCGAGAATGCGCGGCTGCGACAACGTTAACTGCGAAGACGCGACCCGGATGAGCTGGCCCGCGGCCCGTCCGGGTTGACCCAGGTAGCCTGGCTCATTACCTTCCAGTCTCGGGTGGCCGGCGAGGGCCGCGCGCCCGAAGCCGCCGTCATGGACGCCCTGCTAGTAAACGGAGACGAGATTGAGCTCACGCCGGATCCGCCGTGGCGCTGGATGGTTCCTCCGGTCAAGCTGAAGCTGACGGCTCTCCCCAGTCACATGACGAAGGCCAAGGGCGAATTCGTGATCTGGGAGTCGGAGATCCTCCAGGCTGGTCTGCTCGCTGCCGGACAGATGTACAGTGCGCCGGGCTTCGATACTCCAGGGTCGGTAATTACCGTCACGCTGATGGTGACCCCGGGGACGATGAGCGCGTCGGTCAAGGACCTCCAACAGCCGGTAGGCACGGTCGCGACGCAGGGCACTTTCATCGCCAACGTAGTGCCAGCAGTGAACCCTTCCACCGGCGTTCCCGACCCCCTCATCGTCAAGACGGGCACCTGGAAGATCGCCGGTCAAGTCCAAAGCGTCGCAAGCTCGGGACAACCCGCAGGCCAAGCCCTAGACGGCGAGGACGACGCATCCGGCGTCGGCAATGCTGGCGGCGCGAATGCCGCCGACGCCGCGACCGGTGAGGGCAAGGTGCACTACGTGGCCGTCGCGATCGAGGACATCGACGGCAACTTCCTCGGAGGGCATCGCGTTGCCATCGCCACACCGGACGGAAACCGTTCGAACCACACGCTGACCGAGAACGGCGCGGCCCGAGTGGATGGCATTCGAGTCGAGGGCGAAGCCGTCGTCAGGCTGTTGGACGCCGAAATACGACCACCCGTCAAACAACCCAAGCTGCCCTGGATTGGTTTGAGCATCATCGACGAGGACGGCTCCCCGCTCGAGGGCGTGAAGGTCGAAATCACCTTGGGCGGCGACCCGCCGCGCATCATGGTCACCGGACCCAAGGGCGCCATCCGCATCGACAACTTGAAGGAAGACGGCGAGTGCGAGGTGCGCGTCTTGAACGATGCCAGCGATGCCCCCGGGGCTTCCGTGGATGCGGGGAGTGACGACGCCTCGGCTGATGCGCCCCCCGGAGATGAGACGGGTAGTGACGGGTCGACGGGCGAGCAAGCCGGCTCGGGCGAAGGCTCAGCGACGGTCACCGAAGACGAAGCGCTGATCCAACTGGTAGACGATGCCGGTCAACCCCGCGCAGGAGAGCGCGTGATCGTGCGCTGGGCGGACGGTGGTGAAGACGAGTTCGAGCTGGATGAGACCGGTTCGCTGCACATCGACTTGCAAGGCGAGGAAGGCATCGAAGTGTCGTTCCCTGGACAACCCGCCGACTGCATCTCGCAACACGACTCAGAAGCCTGACTTCAGTGGCCTGACTTCAGTGGCCTGAGTCGCCGCCCCAGTGTCGATCACTCGTCACGATCATTCCATTGCTTGGCCGTTTTTCGACTGCCGCCGAGCATGCCGAGGTCGCCCAGCACGCTCAACCCCACGAGCAACCAGCCGAGCGGTGTCACTTCACCGGCGGGACCGAGCGAGTTGTACGCAAACGCGAAGACGAGCGTCGTCAGGGGAAAGAAGCAGAACCCGAGCGCGGTCCAGATCCAGTGATCGTAGGCACGTCCCAGGTAGCCACCACCCAGTAGCCAAACCAGGAACAACGCGAACCGCGGGAACAGCAGCGCGAGACATCCGACGGCGAACGGCATGGCTGCACAGGTAGCGGGACGGCTGGGGCAAAGCAACCAGATCCGCTGAGGCGACGCACCGCCGGGGACATTGCGGCAGGATCTGCGGGGTTCTCACTCACAAGCAGGGAACTGGGCAGCCCCGCGACGGTCCGTATCGTCGCCCGGCTCGATGTCAGCATCGATCAATTTTGAGCCGTGGACGTCCGTGATGCGAAACGTCAGAGGTCCGGGCCCCATGCCGCTATCCTCGACGAAGTAGTTGTAGTCGAGTCGTTCGACGGCAACGAACTCACCATCTCGCTCGTATTCGAGCATCGAGATCGCGTTGCGCAGGTTCCGCATCTGAACCGCTGTCCACCATTGGTTGGAGCCGTCCTTGAAGTGGTAGACGACGGGGCCATCCACGTCACAGGGAACATACTGCCAGCTGATGGCGACGCGACCGCGCTCGACCGGAGCTATCTTGGCGAAGGCCTCCGGACTCAGATCGATGTGGCCGCGCGGGCATTCCGGACACAGGTCGACGATGCGAACGGTCACCTCGCCCTGGGGTCCGACGACGCGGGCACACGC